>CALPUT020000005.1 GCA_943326825.2 Chryseobacterium gleum
CTTCTTCCAATATTAGCAGTTGTAAGTATCGTTGGGACTTTTTTAGGAAAGAAAATTGTTTTAAAACTTTCTAATGATCAATTTAAAAAAGGAGTGCTTATACTTGTATTTATTACTGGTGTTGTAAGTGTTGCAAAGAATCTATTCTGATACTATAGTTGAATATACCAGTGTCTTGAATTTTAAAAAAAGAAGTAAATTTGTGTTATGCAAAAATCAAAAATTAATAGGGTAGAAACAGGATTGTTTTCAGGAATAAGCAATCGTTTATCATATCATCAAAATACCCTTGAAAAATATATTCAACAACCTTTTTCTATTGAAGCATTTGAGAAGCAAATTAAATTAAAAAAAGAAAATTATTCTACTCAAAATCGTTCGGTTTTATATAATGCAATTCAACTTCAATACATTGAATTTGAAATTTCAGATTCAGTAAAATCGAATATCGAATTATTGAAAGCTGAAAATACTTTTACTGTAACTACAGGTCATCAATTATCAATTTTTACAGGTCCTATCTATTTTATTTATAAGATTTTACATGTAATTAAGTTAACAAAAGAATTAAAAGCGAAATGTCCTGAATCTAATTTTGTTCCAATATTTTGGTTAGCCTCTGAAGATCATGACTTTGAAGAAATACAATCAGTGACTTTATTTAATAAATCACTAAAGTGGGAAACAGATCAAAAAGGTCCAGTTGGAAGGTTTGATTTTGAGAATTTTATGCATGTAATTAGTGAGTTTAAAGAATTGTTTAAGTTAGAGGATTCTGAAGTTAAGAGATTACTAGAAAAATATAATGGATTAACTTTAGGTAGGGCTACATTTTCTTTTGTAAATGAATTGTTTAAAGATTTCGGTTTGGTTCAAGTTGATGGTGATAATGTGTTATTAAAAAAACAGTTTTCATCTATTATGAAATCTGAGTTAGAAACCTCATTTTCATTTCAAGCTGTAAAAGCAACAAATGATGAATTAAAAAAAGAAGATATTAAATTACAGGTTCATCCCCGAGAAATAAACTTGTTTTACATCGAATCGAATTTTAGGGAACGTATTCAAGTAGTTGAAAATGATTTTTTAATTGAAGGAAAAGGAACGTTCTCTAAGGAAGATTTATTAAAATTTTTAGATTCTAATCCTGAAAAATTTTCGCCAAATGTTATTTTGAGGCCGCTTTATCAAGAAACGATTTTACCAAATCTATGTTACGTTGGTGGTGGAGGTGAAATGAGTTATTGGCTTCAATTAAAAGGTGTTTTTGATTTAGCTAAAATTGTATATCCATTAATTCAAGTTAGAAACTCGTTATTATTTATAGATTCAGGTTCAGAAAAGAAAATGGCTAATTTAGGTTTGACATATTCGGATCTTTTTAAAAATACAAATGATTTAAAGAAACAATATGTTTTGAGGAATTCTTCTCAGGAATTAGATTTTTTTGAATTAGAAAAATTGGTTAAAGAATTTGATGTTCAATTGAAGGAATTAGCTAAAAAATTAAATTTAGGTTTAGAAAGTTATGCTGAATCTGAAATTACTCGTTTTTCAAAACAAGTAGAATCAATTGAACAAAAGATGATTAAAGCAGAAAAATCAAAACATGAACAAAGTTTAAATCAAATTGAACAATTAAAAGAAAAATTATTTCCAGGAAATGGTGTGCAAGAGCGATCGATGAATTTCTTTCAATTATGTGCAGATGGACAAGTTTTTCATCATTTGAATCATATTTATGATGTAATCGATCCTTTTGAAAATGATTTAATTATTTATTAATTCATTTGTGTTTTTAATATTTAGCAATAAAATATAGCTCATTTCGTTTCTAGTACATATTTTTGTTCAATGCGTTTTATAATAATTCTTTTATTTTTTCTGATTTCAATGACTTCTTTTTCGCAAGAAGTTCAAATAGTTGGAAAATGTATCGATAAAAGAGGTAAAAATATTGAATTGGCTGAAATCTCTGGATTTGATAGAGTTTTAACTACTTCAGATTCAATTGGAAGATTTTCATTTTCTTTGATTAGCGAAAGTGATACGATCCAAATTCAATTTAAATATTTTGGAGAAACGTTGAACAAACGCATTGTTCTTACAAATAAATCAAAAATAGATTTAGGTGAAATCCGTTTTAAATTTGAGGAAGTTGATGTAGTCAGAATTACAACAAGAAGAGGTGATCCATTTGATATACCTACATTACCTTATTACGATATTCAAAAAATCCCGATGGGAAGTGTTGAGCGTTCACTTGTTTATACAACAGCCGCTTCTTCCAATAACGAGTTGACCTCTAATTACAATGTAAGAGGAGGAAGTTACGATGAAAATTTAGTTTACATCAATGGATTCAGTATTAATAGACCATTTTTGACTCGAACAGGTCAGCAAGAAGGATTGAGCTTTATTTATTCGTCATTAGTGAAAGATATTAAATTTTCTGGTGGTGGATTTGACTCCCAATATGGAGATAAATTGTCATCTGTTTTAGATATTACCTACAAGGCACCAACGAAATTTAAAGGTTCTGTGATGGCTTCACTTCTTGGTGTTGAAGCGCATATAGAAAATAAAATCGGAAATCGATTTACTTATTTGGTGGGTGCAAGGTACAGAGCGAATGGGTATCTGTTAAATTCATTGCCGACTAAAGGTTCGTATAATCCAGTTTTTATGGACGCTCAGTTTGTGACCAATTTTGCAGTAAATGAAAATCTTACTTGGTCACTTATCGGACATTTTTCTTCAAATAATTACCGTTTTTCTCCACAAACTGCTGAAACAGATTTTGGTTTGGCAAATGAGGCATATCGATTTAAAATTTATTTTGACGGTCAAGAAAACACACTTTTTCAAACTTTAACAGGAGGAACATCTTTAAAATGGACTCCAACAAAAAAAACGAAATTGGATTTTTATGCCACAATTTTTCATTCAGATGAGAGAGAGTATTATGATGTTCAAGGACAATATTATTTAAATCAATTGGAGACAGACCCTTCAAAAGATAATTATGGAGATTCCGTTTCTTCTTTAGGGGTTGGTACTTTTTTAAATCATGCCAGAAACAGATTAAATTCCTACATATTCAATATTTATCATAATGGTGAACATCAATTTTTTATTGGTTATGAAAATGATGAACGAACTAGATATCAAAATCACAAGCTAAAATGGGGAATTAGTTATCAGCATGATCAATTCCGAGATGTTTTAAGTGAATGGAAAGTTTTAGATTCTGCAGGTTATTCTTTACCTTATGTAAATAATCCTGATTTTGAATTGTACCAGACGATTAAAAGCAAGTTGAATTTACAAAATCAGAAATCATCAGCATTTTTACAAATGAATTCTATTTGGTCTAAAATTCAATTGAATAAATTTGTCGCTATTACAAAAACAACAAAAGAAAAAGATTCTACAGGAAACAAAATAGTGATAAATCATTATTATTCAGATACAATCAAAGAATCATCTACAAGATTAGCTTTAAACTATGGTACTAGAATTGGTTATACTTCAGTAAATAATGATTTTTATGTGACTCCAAGAGTTTCATTGACTTATTTCCCTAGGGTTTATATGGTTGAAAATGATCGAATAGTTCGAAGAGATGTTCGTTACAGATTATCTACAGGATTGTATTATCAACCTCCAATTTACAGAGAGTTTAGAACGGCAAAAGGTGAATTAAATTTAGATGTAAAATCTCAAAAATCTGCTCATTTTGTTTTAGGAACAGATGTGTATTTTAATATGTGGGGAAGAAAATCCCCATTTAAATTTACTGCTGAAGCTTATTACAAACATATGTGGGATGTGAATCCATATTACATTGATAACGTAAGAACAATTTATTTAGCTAATAATGATGCTGTGGCATATGCTTACGGGATTGATTTAAATGTAAATGGTCAATTTGTTGAAGGTATTGAGTCATTTTTTAAAATTGGTATTTTATCTACAAAAGAGAATTTATTGAGTGATTCTTATTACAATTATTACAATACAGATGGTGAAAAAATTATTCCAGGAGTAACACAAAATCAAAAGATTGGAGATAGTTCAATAGTTTATCCTGGTTATATTCCAAGACCAACAGATCAATGGGTTAATTTTGGTGCGTTGATTCAAGATAGAATGCCAGGACATGAAAGTATTAGTGTTCAGGTTGGTATTCAATATGGAACCGGTTTACCGTATGGACCACCATCAGGAAAAAGATATCAAGCAATTTTGAGACAAAAGTCTTATTTCAGAGTAGATATTGGCACTTCGTATGATTTATTATATAAGAAAAAAGATAATTTCAAAAAGATTAGAGAGCATTTTACAGATGCTATTATTTCATTAGAAGTTTTTAATTTATTAGGAATAAATAATATACTTTCTCATCAATGGATTCAGACAACTGATGGAAATATGTATGCTGTTCCAAATTATTTGACTCAAAGAAGATTTAATTTTAAAATGATTTTAAGATTTTAAAAGCATGCTGGCTGCGGAGTCGAAGCCAGCATGCTTTTTATCTATTTTTTTGCTTGATGACTGAGTGGAGTCCTAATTGTCGGACGAACCTACTTTCCTTACTCTTTTTCTTCCTTCCATATAATTAGCAATCGCTTCTTTTGAGGTGTACCAATTTTTACCTTCTTTGTAGGCATCAATTTTCCCTTGACGAGCAAGAAGACTGATATAATCTTTACCATATGGACTTCTGTCTTCACTTACTATATTATTAATTGTATCATATTCTGATGTGCTATTTGGTAGTGATGAAATATAAATATTCAACGTTCTTTCAATAGCTTGAATCATCAATAAACACAAACGATAATAATTTCCATTATTAGCTTGATTTAATGCTTCGTAATATTTTTTTCGATCAGCTTTTAAAATGATTGCTGGAGGAAAACCAGCTTTCATCAAAATGAGATTCATTGCTAAACGAACTGTTCTTCCGTTTCCATCAAAAAATGGATGTATCCAAACAAATTTATGATGAAAGATCGTAGCCATTTCAATTTCATTCAAATGCATTGGGTTTTCATTCGCAAATTTCACTAATTCATCAAATAAATCAGGAACTTTATTTGCATTTGGAGGTGTGAAATTAGCACCATTTATACGAACGCCACCGGTTCGAATTCTTCCGGCAAAATGTTCTTCAATATTATTTAACACCAAACCATGTAAATTGAGAATATCAATTTCTCTAAAAGAATAATCTGGATTAACTAAAGTGTATAAATAATCAATTGCTTTATTGTGATTAAATGTTTCAAAATGCTCTCTTAAACTTTTTCCTTTAATTGTAATGCCTTCTTGAAGAATTAATTGTGTTTCACGAAGAGTAATTGTGTTTCCTTCAATTGCATTGGAATTGTAAGTCCATTCAAAAGACAAATTTTCTTTTATTTTATCAATAATAAATGAAGGAAAAGGACGGTTTTTATCTAAAATCGTTTTCTTTTCATAAAGTCGATCAATCATTGGTTGAAGTTCTTCCAGCTCTTTTAAATTAATGTCCCACATTTCATTTTCTTTTAATATCGCTAATATACAAATTTTACTTATAACGATATTAATTTTTTCTACTTTTTTCTATTTTCTTCAAGCATTTTTTGTATTTTCGTAATCCTTAATAAAATGAAAATAGATTATAACTAAATGGAAAAGATAGAACCGTATAAACCAATCAACAACGTTCGAATTGTAACTGCTGCTTCTTTATTCGATGGACATGATGCTGCAATAAATATCATGCGAAGAATTATTCAAACAACAGGTTGTGAAGTAATTCATTTAGGTCATGATCGATCAGTTGAAGAAGTTGTAAACTGTGCGATTCAAGAAGATGCTCAAGCAATTGCAATGACTTCTTATCAAGGTGGTCATACAGAATACTTCAAGTATATGTATGATTTGTTAAAAGAAAAAGGTGCACCTCATATTAAAATCTTCGGTGGAGGAGGTGGAACTATTTTACCTAGTGAAATTGAAGAATTACAAGCATACGGTATCACTCGTATTTATCATCCTGATGATGGAAGAACGATGGGACTTCAAGGAATGATCAATGATTTAGTTCAAAAATCTGATTTTCCAGTAGGAGACAAAATGGTTGGAGATGTTTCTAAATTAAATGAAAAGTTTGTTCCAACGATTGCAAGAGTAATTTCTGCTGCAGAAAATTTCGCAGATTTGTCTCAACCAATTTTGAAAGAAATTCAAGAAAAGGCAAAATCTGTTTCTGTACCAGTCTTAGGAATCACAGGAACAGGTGGTGCGGGTAAATCTTCTTTAGTTGATGAATTGGTTCGTCGTTTCTTAATTGATTTTCCTGAAAAACAAATCGCTGTTGTTTCAGTTGACCCTTCTAAAAGAAAAACTGGAGGGGCATTGTTAGGAGATAGAATCCGTATGAATTCAATTAAAAATTCTCGTGTTTATATGCGTTCGTTGGCAACTCGTCAATCGAATTTAGCATTATCAAAACATGTTGCTGAGGCTATTACTGTATTAAAAGCAGCTGAATATGATTTAATCATTTTAGAAACTTCAGGTATTGGTCAGTCGGATACTGAAATTTTAGATCACTCTGATGTTTCATTATATGTTATGACTCCAGAATATGGCGCAGCCACGCAATTAGAAAAAATTGATATGTTGGATTTTGCTGATGTTATTTCATTGAATAAATTCGATAAAAGAGGTGCTTTAGATGCATTGAGAGATGTTCGTAAGCAATACCAACGAAATCATAATTTATGGGAAGAAGAAGTGGATTCAATGCCTGTTTATGGCACAATAGCTTCTCAGTTTAACGATCCAGGAATGAATAGCCTTTATAAGGTAATCATGGATAAAGTAAAAGAAAAAACAGGTGCAGATTTAGTTTCTAAGTTTGAAATCACAAAAGAAATGTCTGAAAAGATTTTTGTGATTCCACCTGATAGAACTCGTTATTTATCTGAAATTTCAGAGAACAATAGAGGTTATGATAAATGGGTTAATGAACAAGTTGAAGTTGCTGAAAAATTATATGGATTAAATAAATCAATTGAAACAATTTCTTCTTCTAATCTAGAAGACAAAGATCGTTTAGTTAAAAATTTACAAGAAGTATTTGAAACAGAAAAATTAAATTTTGATCCTAAAAATTGGGAGATTCTTCAAAATTGGGAGACAAAACGTAATTTGTACAAAGCTCCTGTTTTTAAATTTAAAGTAAGAGATAAAGAGCTTTCTATTGAAACGCATACAAAATCATTGTCACATTCAGATATTCCTAAAGTAGTAACTCCAAAATACAAAAGTTGGGGAGATATTTTAAGATGGGTATTACAAGAAAATGTACCCGGAGAATTTCCTTATACTTCTGGACTTTTCCCTTTCAAACGTGAAGGAGAAGATCCAACTCGAATGTTTGCTGGAGAAGGTGGACCAGAAAGAACAAATAAACGTTTTCACTATGTAAGTAAAGGTTTACCTGCGAAACGTTTATCTACAGCATTCGATTCTGTTACCTTATATGGTAATGATCCAGATTTAAGACCTGATATTTATGGTAAAATTGGTAATTCTGGTGTATCTATATGTTGTTTAGATGATGCGAAAAAATTATACTCAGGTTTTGATTTGTCTCATGCAATGACGTCAGTTTCGATGACAATAAATGGGCCAGCACCAATGTTGTTAGGCTTTTTTATGAATGCAGCAATTGATCAAAATTGTGAGAAATACATCAAAACAAATGATTTAGAAGCTGAAGTTGAATCGAAAATCGTTGAAATTTACAAGAAAAAAGGAGTAGAACGTCCTCGTTATCAAGGTGAATTACCAGAAGGAAATGATGGATTAGGTTTATTTTTATTAGGTGTAACTGGTGATCAAGTATTACCAGCAGATGTATATGCAAAAATCAAAGCTGATACTTTAACTCAAGTAAGAGGAACAGTTCAAGCTGATATTCTAAAAGAAGATCAAGCACAGAATACTTGTATTTTCTCAACTGAATTTGCATTGAGATTAATGGGTGATGTTCAACAGTATTTCATTAATAACGGAGTTAGAAATTTCTATTCAGTTTCAATTTCAGGATATCATATTGCAGAAGCTGGAGCAAATCCAATTTCTCAATTAGCATTTACCTTAGCAAATGGTTTCACTTTTGTAGAATACTATTTGAGTAGAGGAATGGATATCAATGATTTTGGACCGAATTTATCGTTCTTCTTTTCTAATGGAATTGATCCTGAATATGCAGTAATTGGAAGGGTTTCAAGAAGATTATGGGCAAAAGCATTGGCGAAAAAATACAAAGCAAATCCTCGTGCTCAAATGTTGAAATATCATATTCAAACTTCTGGTCGTTCATTACATGCACAAGAAATTGATTTCAATGACATTCGTACGACTTTACAAGCTTTGTACGCTATTTATGATAACTGTAATTCGTTGCATACAAATGCTTATGACGAAGCAATCACAACACCTACAGAAGAGTCTGTAAGAAGAGCGATGGCTATTCAGTTGATAATAAATAGAGAATTAGGTTTAGCAAAAAATGAAAATCCGCTACAAGGAAGTTTTATAATTGAAGAATTGACTGATTTAGTTGAAGAAGCAGTTTTGGCAGAGTTTGATAGAATTACTGAAAGAGGTGGAGTTTTAGGAGCAATGGAAACAATGTATCAACGATCTAAAATTCAAGAAGAATCATTGTATTACGAAACATTAAAACATAACGGTGAATTTCCAATCATTGGAGTGAATACATTCTTGAGTTCCAAAGGATCACCAACTGTTTTACCTAGAGAAGTAATACGTGCAACAGAAGAAGAAAAACAATATCAAATCACAATGTTGTCTTCACTTCATAAAGCAAATGAGGAGCAAACAAAAGAAAATTTGAAAAAAGTACAATTGGCAGCAATTAAAAATCAAAATGTATTTGAGGAATTAATGGAGGTTACAAAAACAGCTTCATTAGGTCAAATAACAGATGCTTTATTTGAAGTAGGAGGTCAATATAGAAGAAATATGTAATTTTTGAAATTACTGACTTGTCCTAAAATAAGTTGACAGGTTAAAAAAAATAATAGACCGTGGGATTAGTATCTCACGGTTTTTTCATGTACAAAATTAGGAGTTTTATATTTTAATCTAAAATTCATCATCGAATCCCTTCCTTATTCATTATTTTTATGAAATGAAAACCTTTAGGACTAAATCCTTGATTATAATAGAAGCGATGAGCTTTAAAGTTGGTTGAATATGCATCCAAAACTTGAATATTACAATTCAACTCGATTGCTTTTTTTTCAAGATATTCAGACATGATTTTGCCAACACCTTTTGAGCGATATTTTGCAGAAACAATGACATTGTCCAATTCCAAATACTTCCCGCACCATAATTTTGTGCCAACCCAAAAACCACTAATTCCAAGGCAATCATTTTCATCATAAACAGCAATTTGCTTATAATTATGAGGTAACATAGAAGTTAACATTTCAGTATATTGCTCCTCTGTTAATGAAGGATATAATTCTTTCATCACTTCAATCTCCTGAAGCATTTCGTTGATAGTATGTAGTTCTTTTATTGTCATTTTTATATTAAAAATGTTATTTTTTTTCTTCCTTAATGCTTTTATGAACTCTTAAAATAATATAAATTACAAAAAGTAAAAATACAATTGAGATATAAATACCTAAATTATTTGAAATATGATTTGTAGTCACATACGTTTTAGCTAAACTACCTTTAGAAGGATTTAATAAAAGAAAATTAAAATTTGTCATTTATTTAATGCTAAAATCTAAAATTAATTTTACTTCAGCTCCTCCTCAAATAGCTCGTAAATTCTTCTAAACTCATCAGTCCAAGAATAACTTTCTTTGAAACTATGTGTCTCAATAGGGAAAACAGCCAATTCCCAATTCGTTTTTCCTAATTCAATAAAACGTTGACTTAATCGAATAATATCTTGAAATTGAACGTTATCATCCACCATTCCGTGAAGCATTAAAAGTCGTCCTTGTAGATTGTTTGCATAATAAATTGGCGAACTTTTTTTGAATGCGATTGGATCCGTTTCTGGTGTATTTAATATATTGTTGGTATACTCATGATTGTAATGTGCCCAATCGGTTACGGATCTTAAAGCTGAGCCACATTTGAATTTTCCGGGTGTTTTTAACATTCCCATTAAAGTAATAAATCCACCATAAGAACCACCGTAAATTCCAATTTTATTTGAGTCGATTCCATATTGGTTGATCAATAAAGATCGAGCGTCAATGTAATCTTCTAAATCTCTTCCACCCATATTCTCGTATATGGCAGTTCTGTAATCACGACCATAACCTTCGCTCGCTCTGTAATCAACATCTATAACTGTGTAACCATTATCCACTAATAAATTGTGAAACATGTATTCACGACAATAATAACTCCAATAATTATGTGCATTTTGCAAATATCCTGCACCATGAACAAAAAGTACAGCTGATTTGTTTTTATTTTCAATTGTTGGTTTAAATACTCTCGCATAAACATCTTTTCCATCAGAACCTTTGTAAGTTATGACTTCTGGAGTTATCCATGAATAATTTTTAAATTCTTTAGAAATGGATTGAGTAATTTGTATTAATTCAGAAGCTGATTCATTTTTACAATAGTAAATTTCCCATGGTTTGTTTTTGAAAGAATATCTTACAGCTAATGTTTTTTCATCAGGAGAAACTGAAACTTCGTGAAAACCATCTTTCGATAAAATTGGAATTAGCTTATGATCTTTAAGCGATAAATGATAAAAATCGCGATTTCCTGGATGTGTTTTATTTGCCGAAATGAAAAATTTTGAAGCATCTTTTGATAATTCAGCTGAATAAACTTCCCATTTACCTGCAGTTAAAGCATTTTTCTTTTTTGAATGAACGTTTAAAGTATATAAGTGAGAATAGCCAGTTTCTTCAGATTGAAAATAAATTGTTTCGTTGTTCAACCAACCCAAAGTACCATAGTCATAATCCCAAGAAGAAATTCCTGGTCCGCCAATCCAAGCTTCATCGTGTTGTTTTTCGATTTCAGTAATTTTTCCTGTTTCACAGTTTAACAATACAATCCAACGATCTTTATTGTCTTGAGATCTAACATCTATTACAGCTGTTGATCCATTTTTAGAAAAAATAGCTTCATTTATGACGATAGCCCGGTCTTTCTCAAATGGTTTAGGATCATTTAAATACAATGGTTTCTTACGAATATCAGATAATATTGAGAAATCAACATATTGAATAGTATCTTTTGATCGATTATAAATTCCAAGTTTGAAATGATTTTCATTTTCATTCACTTTTGGTCGGGCAGAAGTAATTTTACTGAAACCATCATTCGTAACATGATTTTCAATTAGTGTTTCAGTTCCATCATCATATTGTCCTAACCTAAATAATATGAATTTAGCATCATTTGAAAGTTGAATATTTTCAATCGCTTCTTTACCTAAAAATTGTTCTTTTGGAAATTGGAATAAAGTAATTTCTTCTTTTTTGTCCCAAGCATTTTTAGTGTTTTCATTCCTCACATATTTAAAAAGTTCAACTTGTTGTCTTTCTAAATATGTTGAATCATGTTGTTCAATCTCGTTTTCTTTTTGAATGAAATTGGTTAATTGTTGAATTCCTTTTGATTTTTCATTGTAACAATATAAATTGTTGTCACTTATGAAATAAGCGTTTTCGGAATTTGTAATTCGTTGTAATGAGTGAATTTGAGCAGTCGTTTGATAAACGATAGCAATTGATTTATCTTTAGAATTATATTGAACTAGGGCACCATCTAAAATATAATAGACAAATGAAAAACCTTTTTGTTTTTTGTCAAATTCAAAATTTTTCAATAAAAATTCTTTTGTGACTTTGGCAGTTTTTTTTGATTCTAAAGAAAATGCATATAAAGAATTTCCAGGATTTTTATCTGGATTCCAGTTAAAGAATATGTATCTAGAATCCAATGACCAATAAGCATTTTCAGGTTGAAATCCAATATATTCATTTCCTTTCATTATTTCACTTAAAACCAATGAAGATTTATTATTGGATTGAGAAAAGGAGTTTATAGAGAATATGAATACACTTAAAAAGAGAATATTTTTCATTGTTTTTGCTTGAAAATTTTGAAATGTAAAAATAAGAGAATAAATCAATTTAATATTTTGTAACTATGCTTTAATTTAACTGTTTTATTCGTAATTTTGTAAAAAAAATTGTATATGCCTCTCTTTTTAAATGATATTGCAGGATCAGAAATTTTATTGATATTGATTTTTATATTGATTTTTTTTGGATCTAAAAGTATTCCTGGTATTGCTAAAACATTTGGAAAAGTAATGTATCAAATTAAAGAGGCTAAGCTTGATGTTCAAAATGAAATAAAAAAATCAGGTTTGGACATTAAAAAGGAAATGAATTTCTCTAATATTATACATGAGACAACAGAACAAATTCAACGACCTTTGGATCAATATGTAAGTGATATGGATCATGCAATTAGTTACACTTCGCCAAAAAAACAACCAAACACTTCTCAAATAGAGCCTGAGAATCAAACATCTTTTGAAACTCCAAAACCTTTAGATCAACAATTAGATGCTTAATAAGCGATAATGTTTGAAAAAATAAGCTTATAAAGTCAATTCTCTTAGAATGATTCATTAATTTTGTTTTCAAATTCAGAAAACAATAGAAATGGTATTTGATATAGCAGTAATTGGTGGAGGTATAGTTGGAGCAGCAACAATGTATAAACTTCAAAAACAATATCCAGAATTGAATATAATCTTAATTGAAAAAGAAAATATTCTTTCAGATCATCAAACAGGTCATAATTCAGGTGTAATTCACTCAGGCTTATATTATAAACCAGGTTCTTTGAAAGCAAGAAATTGTATTGATGGACGTCACGAACTGGTCGATTTTGCTAAAGAACACGGAATTGCTCATGATATCTGTGGGAAAATTGTTGTAGCGACTGACGAAAGTGAATTAGAAAATTTAGAAAAAGTATATCAAACAGGTTTAAAAAACGAAATCGAAGGGATTGAGAAAATTGATGCGAAGCGTATTAGTGAAATCGAACCGAGTTGTATTGGTATTGCTGGAATTTGGGTTCCTTGCACGGGAATTATTGATTTCAGAGGTGCAACTGCTAAAATGGTTGAATTGGCATTGAAAGAAAATCCAAAAAGTGAATTAAAATTAGGGTATGAGGTAACTGATATAAAGAAAAATCAAAATTCATCTACAATCGTTACATCAAAAGGCAATTTTGAAGCTAAGTATTTAGTATTCTGTGCTGGATTACAGGCTGATAGAATGGCAAAGAAAGATGGTGTAGATTTAAAAGAAAAAGTGGTTGGTTTTAGAGGTGATTACTACGAATTGACTGAACAAGCAAAATATAAAATCAAAAATTTAATTTATCCTGTTCCGAATCCTGATTTTCCATTCTTGGGTGTTCATTTTACACGAATGACAGATGGAGAAATAGAATGTGGACCAAATGCTGTATTTACGTTCAAAAGAGAAGGATATGGAAAAACTGACTTTTCTTGGAGAGATACAATTGACGCATTGACTTACAAAGGAACTTGGAAATTATTTTTCAGCAATATGAAATTTGGTATTGATGAATATAGAAGAGCATTCTCAAAGAAATTGTTCTTAAAAACATTACAAAGAATGGTTCCATCATTAACAATGGATGACATCAAACCTGGTAGAGCAGGAGTTAGGGCTTTATTGTTAAGACAAGATGGAGATACGAGAGATGATTTCAGAATTGAATATCATGGAAATTCGATTCATGTTTTAAATGCACCTTCACCTGCAGCTACGGCGTCTTTAGCAATCGGTGGATACATTACAAAAGAAGCTGAAAAACATTTCGGTTTAGTTAAAGCTGAAAAAGTAGAGAATTGATATTTTAGGAAATTATGATGATGGCGATTGAGCGGAGTAGAAATCACCATCATCAACAAATAGTTTGATAAAAATAATTGCAGAACAAACGCAAGGTGGATTTCCGCAATCAGGACAAGAATAATTTTCTTTCAAACTTTCATCATTCCAAAATTTCTTTATTTCCATCAACTCTCGAAAGCCATTTCGTTCTAAAATTCTTTTTGCATTAACACCTTCTATACTTTTCCAAGCAAATCCGAGCATGATTGCCACTTTTTTTTCTTCAATCAAATGAAGTGAATCATTTAATAAATCAATGCCAATTCCTTTCTTCTGGTATTTATCTTTAATGACAACAATTTTTGTTATCCCAATTTTTTTATTAATTAAATCAGGTAGAATTAATTCATGACAACGTTTATTGCTAAGATATTCTTTTAATTCATTTTCTGAATAAATCTTAGCAATACTAAAACCTATAACTTCTTTATTATCAGTTATTGCAACTCTAACGATTTGATGATTATTGGTAATACTTTCTTTTAGAAAAGTTTTAGTAATATAATCTTCTCCTAATTCATCATTGCACATTAGATGAACCGCATTGATTTCATTCTCTGAAATATCGGCTATATGAAATGTGTTTTTCACCTTAATTTTTTAGCTGTTTTTAGTTTCTAAGGTGCCGTCTGCGTGTTTTGCAAATCGACTTTTTTCTCGATCATGGACTTGGTCATATCTAGGCCATGGCCAACCACCAAATTGTGTTGCATGATAATCTTCGAATGCTTGATTGATTTCTGCTTTGGTATTCATTACGAATGGTCCATATTGAATTACTGGTTCATCAATTGGTTTTCCTTGTAAAATCAAAATGCTAGTTTCTTTGTAACCTACTTTTAATTCAACTGATTGAGAAGCAATTAATTCAACTGCATTGTATAATGGAATAGATGTTTCATTAATAGTTAATGTATCGCCTTCATAAAAATAAAGCGTGCGATTAATTCCTTCAGAAGCTTTTGGCAATGTCCAAGTTCCTCCAGCTTCAATTTTAATATTCCAAACAGCGACTTCATTTGATTTGTCAGCTGCCCAAGAATTAGGTGGTGGAGCAGGGGCATTAGTATCATCAATTGAACCAGCGATAATTTCAATTGTTGTTGTTTTATTATTTGAATCGACATGGTTATAATTTGGAATGGTATCCCTCCATAACATTTTAAAATGAGGCTCAACCATTTTATTTTTCTTTGGTAAATTCAACCAAATTTGAAAAAGTTCCATCGTGTTTTCTTTTTCTTGATGAATCAATGGAAACATTTCTGAATGTTGAACTCCTTTTCCAGCAGTCATCCATTGCACATCTCCATCTCCATATCTTCCAGCAGCTCCTAATGAATCAGCATGATCGACAATTCCTTTTCTAACAACTGTAATGGTCTCAAATCCTCTATGAGGGTGTCCTGGGAATCCAGGTACAGATTTACCATGGTACATTCTGAAACCATCTTTAATGATAAAATCATCACCTAAATGTCGTCCATTAAGTGAACTTATTGGCCCCATATTTTCATTTCCTTTAGGGAAATAATCTTCATGATGGACACAAAATAAAAATGGATCAGCAGTTTCCCATTGGAAACCTAAAGGTTTAATTTTTATTATAGGATTCATTTCTTTTTCAGAATTTTGATATTGAATAGTTGAAGATTGACTTGTAAGTGGAAAAGCAACTATAGACGAAAGTGCTATTCCAAATCGAGATAAAAAATTTCTGCGAGGTAAATTTTCTGACATTTATAAAACTTTTTTATAAATGTACAAAGTTTTAGGTAAAAGGAAGGGTATATTTTTTTTATAAATATACCCTTTTCAAAGTGTAGTGCTTGTTTTACTTTTCTTTAACTTTTTTTCCAAAATTGCCACCATTTTTTTGTTTTTAACATTGGTTCTTCATGATTTGTCAATTCATGTTTTGATTCAATGTATTCAGTCCATTGTCCTTGATCAGAACGTACCCATTTTTTGTCGATTCCAAGTAATACTAAAATTACTTTTTCGCGGGTAGATTTGGAATCATTCATCGTTGCATTCATGACTCATAAAATTAATTGTTAATACTTATAACCCATTGGTTAGTTATATATTACAGTTACGTTTAACTCTTAATATAAGATACAATTTTAAATAAAAGTAAATACTCTAAAAATGTAAAATGGCATTTAAAATGAATAAAATATGCTTTTGATAGAATATTTAGATAATCGATTTAGTATTTGAAGTAAATTATTGTAATTTCAATTCTAGTCAACTCATTATTTTGAAAAAATTAAAATCGATTTATTTAAAAAAAAATCCATTTTACTTTGAACCTTTTTATCTTTGATATGTACAGAAATTAAAAGGTAAATTATGTTCGCTCGATTACTATTCATATTAACACTTTTTTGTTCCAATTTTTTAATTGGTCAGGTAGAGAAAAATTCTCCTGCAACAAACAATGCGAGTATTCCAATGGAATCTGAAAAAGAAATTATTCAGCAAGATTCATCTTCACTTCAATTGAATTTTAAAGGATCTAAATATAAAAGTGAAAATGTAGATTCTAAAAAATCTTTAATCAAAAAAGAAAGTACTTTTTTAACAGTTCAAAAAAAGTCTATTGAATTTTCAAATGTTAAATCACAATCTTCTATTCAACGAAATCAAAAAACTCCAACTGCTGATAAACAAGCCAAAATGGATGAAACAGTTGATTATCTTCAAACCGCTGCACCTGAATCTTTTGAATATCATTTTTTTAATTATGTTTCTGGCAATTATGATATTTCAAGAATTAATTCGCTTCAAAAAGCATATCAATTACAACCATATAATCAAGAAGTTCAAATTCAAATGGCAGCTTATTATTGGATAAAAGGGGATAAATCAAAAACATTGGAATTTTTAAATCTACTGGTAATATCGAATCGGATTTCTTCTGAAACCATTCAATATTCAAAAGATATATTATTGTCTGTTCAAGAAAAAGGAACGTTAATTACGCACGGAGTTGATGATACTTATGGATGTTTGTATTTACAATTGAATGAAAACTTAAGAACTGATGTCACACTGATTTCGTTAGATTTCTTGCAAAGTGAAGTGTATCAAAGTAATTTAAAATCGAAAGGATATTTTATCCAAAATTCAAAACTGATTGATGTTAATTATTTAAAGAAATTCTCAACTGACAATGAAAATAAACTAATTTCTATTTCATTAACAACTCCGAAAGAATATTTTCAATTGATTCAAGAACAGTTATATGTTGTTGGTTTAGCGTTCGAATTTCATTCCCAAAGTTTCAATAATTACTACAAAAATGAATATTTGTGGAATGAAGTGTTGGAAAAGAAAATAACAAATTCAGCACAAACAGATAAAGCAAAGTCATTGTCATCTAATTACTTATTGATGCTCTTACAATTGAGAGATGTTTACATTAATCAAAAGGAAACTCAGAAGGTAAAAGAGATCGACAAAGAAATTGATAGGATTTCTATTCAAAGTAAAAAATACGAACAGGTTCAAAAAATCAAGAAAAAATATTGATGCTGTTTTTTAAACCTTTATATAAAAAGTCTAGCGACGAAGATTTAATGCTTTCAATCTCTAAAGGAGAAAAGAAGGCATTTGACGAATTATATGCTCGGTATGCGGATGCTTTGTTAAGGTATTTTACACGTCTACTCTGGAAAGACAGAGAAAAGGCAGAAGATTTTGTACACGATTTATTTGCAAAAATTATCCAAAAACCTGAACTGTTTGATGCTTCACGAACGTTTAAAACATGGGTGTATTCTGTTGCAAATAACATGTGTAAAAATGAATACAAAAAACAAGAAGTTCGAAAAAACACAACCAATGGAATAGATCATGTAAATGTGACAGATCAACATGATGTTTTGAAAGAAACACATGAATCTATTTTTCAAAACACGTATAATGAATCTATTCAACAGCTTGATAGTAAACATCGAGAGGTATTTTCTTTAAGACATGAAGATGGACTTTCGATAAAAGAAATAGCTGAGATTTTAGATCTAAATGAAGGAACTGTAAAGTCGAGATTGTTTTACGCAACAAAACAATTGGCTGACTTATTAAAAGAATTTAATCCAATGATGAATCGTTGAGATATGGAAAAAGAATTAGAACATATAATTATCCAAAAAGCGTTTGAAGAATTAACTTCAACTGAAAAAGAACAACTGAAAGAATGGTGTTCTACTGAAGAAGAATTCAATCAATTGAAGATGCTTTATTCTGAAATTGAATTGATTAATTCAGAAAATTCATTGAAAACAAAAGCTTCTACTAAAAAAAGTTTAGATGAATTGTTTGAAAAAACACATTCAAAAGGAGTTTGGTATTCAGCTCCTATAAAAACATTATATCCTCAAGATAAAAGTTTCATTAGACGACCGTTGGTTCAAATTGCAGCGGTCTTAGCATTACTTTTTTTAGCTTATCCATTGTTTAATAAAAAAATAGCTGAAATTCAACCAAAACAAATGGTTGAACTTAAGAAAGATGAAATCCCTATGATGAAAGCGAAGAAAAATGAAATTCAATCTGAATTAGACAAAGAAGTTCCTCAAAATGAAATTAACTTTGTTCCACCGATTGTTTCTGATGAAGTTGTAAACTATGAACTATCAGAAAGTAGTGTGGAATCAACAAGTCAAGACGATTTTGCGATTGCTGAAATAGCAACTGAAAGCAAAGATGCTGAGGTAATTTCGGAATTGAATTCAGTTGCAGACATGAGAGTCGTTTCGGCTCCAAAAGCTTCCTTAAATGGATTTACAAACCAATCGGGTGGAATTTATATAGAAGAAAAAACGAATTCAGCTATTTCATTACCGGCAAGTAGAAAACCAGAAATGCTAGATTTATTGACGGCAGCTTTTTAATAATTAAAAAGTCATGTGTCTTTCTTTCTTTTCTAAATAAATATCTGGAATTGTAACCAAGATTCCTGTTTCTTCAACATTTCCGAATTCTGGATTAACAGCTGTTCCAAAGGTTTTCATTGTTGGAGACAAATGCATATAGATATTTACCAATGGTGGAACATTTTCACCTCTATTACGAACGAAGTTGTTTAAGACTTTAAAACCATCTTTAAATTCAAGTCCTTGAAGCATTTGTTCTGCTTCTTGTCTATTGTAATTTTGAATTAAAGGATGAAAAGGCTTCATTAAATTTTCTTTATCGGGAAAATAATGATGCATGAAGTGAAGTAATAAATCACGACTTTCACGATCATAATTTGGGTACATAGTGACTTTTCCAAAGAAATATTTTATTTGAGGATTGCTGACTACTATTGCACCTAAACCATCCCAAATATTATCTAAAGCAAATAATCCTTTTCTAGGATTAACAGCTGGTTGGAAATTAGGTTGAACCCAACTTCTTCCTAACTCAATAGTTAGTGGTAAATATTCTTGAATGAATTTTTCTGAAAAATCAAAATAGTGGCTTGTAGAAAGTAAAATTTCATCTTTATTAGAAGAAAGAGTATCTACGCATTTAATGAATCTATATCCACCAATAATTTCCTCATCTTCTGGTGACCAAACGATTAATTGATCATAGCAAATATCATTTACATCAAATTCATCTAAATCAATTGATTCACCAGTTCCTCCTCCTGAAGCTCTAAAAGTAACTTCTCTTAAACGGCCAATTTCTAATACAACATTTGGTGCATTATGTTGATTTACAATATAAATTTCATTGTCACCTTTTCTTGTTTTACGAATAAAACGTTCACTTGACAATTCTTTTTTTATAATTGATTTATCAATAGGTGCAATAATTTCTTTCTGTAAACTCATTTCGTTTTGTTGTAATGTTATTTTAATTTATAGACGATGTCTTTAATATATTGAGCTAAAGCTTTATCCGATTTATCTTTTGGAAGTTCGCTCGCTAAGATGGGCTGTCCAATTGTAATCTTCAAACTCTTCTTACGCAATTTATACATTTCATTTGAAAGATACAACATTTCTATGTTTGCTTTTATTCCAATTTTTGATCTGAAATTTGAAAGGCGATAAAAGAAGTTAGATAATTTTCCATCAATAAAAACAGGAACAATTGTTCTGTTATATTCTTTAGATAATGGTATAAATGATTTTTTCCATTCTAAATCAATTACTTGTCCATCGATTTTACGACTAACTAAACCTGCAGGAAAAATACAAATACATTGATCGCTTGAAAATAATTCATGTAATTGTTCCTTCATGGTCGTTCCGTTTCTTCCGTGTTTATTAATTCCAAGGAAAATCCCCCTTAAACTTACTAAATTCAAAAGTAAATCATTTACAACAAATTTGATATCTTCTCTATGACCTTTTAAACCAGCGACTAAGGCCATTGCATCCATTCCTCCAAGTGGATGATTTGAAGCTAAAACAATTTTACCATCCTTAGGAATATTCTCAAGTCCAAAAAAATCAACATCAATTTCAAATTCTTTAACAACTTGAATGCAAAAATCGATGTTTTGTAAATGATTATTTCTTCGTAAAAAATCATTGATTTCTTCTTGATGGATGATTCTAATTAAATAATTCAAAATAAATCCAGGTAGCCATTTCAGTAGCTTTGGATTCTTACTTGCAATCATTTTTTTTAAATCGATATATTTTTGATCTTCCATCTTATTGCAAATGTAATTCATAATTTTTAAAAGTAAGCAGTCAGACTTCGATATGATAATTATTCCCCATTGCATTTTGAATAATCATCTACTCATTATGACGGAGTTAGGATTGAAATAGAATATCATTTAAAAGTAATATCTAAAACTATTACCTTGCCTGGTAATGTCAGACTGATTGGTCCTTCTATATTTTCGAAGTAAATTAAATAAAAGGACGTAACGAAGACTGACCAAACACAGACAGAAATTAACAATCAATAATGAACAAGTAATTAAAGTCACTAAAAACACAACTACTTTTAAACTTATCTTCGATCTCATGGAAAAAAAGATGTTAGAAGTACGAAATATTTCGAAATCGTTTTATCGAAAAATTGCCTTGGATGATGTTTCGTTGTCTGTAAATAAAGGAGAAATATATGGTTTACTTGGTCCAAATGGAGCAGGGAAAACTACTATAATAAGAATTGTCAATCGAATTATCGAACCAGATAAAGGCTCTGTTTTTATTGACGGAGATATTCTTTCACATAAGCATTTAGCGGATATTGGCTATTTACCGGAAGAAAGAGGTTTGTATAGAACAATGACAGTCGAAGATCAAGCAATTTTTCTTGGTCAATTGAGAGGATTATCTAGAAGAGACATTCAAACTACTTTAAATTATTGGTTAGATAAATTTGAAATTCAAGCTTGGCGAAAGAAAAGAATTGAAGAATTATCAAAAGGAATGGCCCAAAAGGTTCAATTCATATGTACTGTTTTACACAATCCTTCGTTATTGATTCTAGATGAGCCTTTTAGCGGATTTGATCCTTTGAATGTTGAATTAATCAAACAAGAATTAATTGAGATGAAAGCAAAAGGTAAAACTATCATTTTGTCATCTCATAATATGAAAAGCGTTGAAGAGATGTGTGATCGTGTAGCTTTGATAAATTCATCTAAAAAAATTGCAGAGAACTCGATTACAGCTTTACAAGATGAACGTAAAAGTGGTTTGTATGCGATTAAATTCAAAGGAAATATGTTAGGCTTTGTCAACGCCTTATGGACTGGTTTTGAAATTGTCGATAAAGAAGTATTAAGTGATGATCGTTTTATAGTTCGAGTTTCTATGAGAGGAGACAACAAATTTGATGATTTATTAAGAGCATTGGTTGGACAAGTAAATATGGAAGCTGCTTGGGAGGTAACACCTACAATGCAGGAAGTATTTATTGATTTAGTTTCAAATAATAACAAAGAAATAGCATGAGAAATAGTTGGTTAATTGCATTAAGAGAATGGAAAGAGCGACTTGGAACACGTTCATTTCTTTTGTTATCAATATTTGGTCCGATAACAATTTTAGCTTTAGTATATGTTTTGTTTTCTATTGAAGGTCAATCGAAACAACATTGGAATGTGTTGATAGTTGATCCAGCAGGTATTATGGAAAACAAAATCATGGCTCATGAAGACAAAGCGATTGATTATTCTTTTGCTGATGGATATATCGAAATTGAAGAATTTGCAGCAGCAAAAAAGTATCAGAAATTTGATGCGATGTTAGAAGTAAATAACAAAGTGTTATCTAATAAAACAGGTTTTGTTTTTTACAGAGAAAAGCCTTCGATGAAAATGCAAATTAGAGTTCAGTATCAATTTGAACGAAGATTGGAAGAAGTATTGGTTTCTCAATTTACGAAGTTAAAACTTTCTGAATTTAGAAAGATAAAACAACCAATTTCATTGAGTTATAAAAATGTTTACGATCCGAAAGATGAATCTTCTGACATGAGAGGTTGGGTAGGGTTCTTTTACGGAGCAATGATTTTCGTCTTTATTTTCTTATTTGGAATGACGATTTTAAGAAGTGTTTCGACAGAAAAAAGTAATCGTATTGTTGAAGTATTATTGGGAAGTGTTACTCCAAATCAATTGATGTTAGGGAAAATTATTGGTGTTGGTTTAACTGCGATTTTTCAATTTCTAATTTGGTTAATTGTTATTGGTTTTGGTTTGTATTTCATGCGAGAGACTTTATTCCCAAACATGTTAGAAGCAACTAATTTGAATATAACTCAAATGACAGCTGAGGTTCAAAATCAAACATATCAAGAACAATTTTTTACAGCAAAAGAGTACAATCAATTCGTACAATTGATCTATGAAAGAATCAATTTCACAACGATGACTGTTTATTTTGTATTGTTTTTTATTGTTGGCTATTTCTTTTATGGAGCTTTATTTGCTGCAATTGGTGCAACAACTGGTTCCGAAAATGATGGTCAACAATTCGTGTTACCACTTATCTTTTTACTGATTTTCGCATTGTATGGAGGGTATTATGTGCTTGAAAATCCTGAAGGACCATTGACTCAATTATTCCATTATTTACCTTTTACAGCTCCAGTTGTTGTGATGGTGAAACTAGCACAAGGTTATGCGACAGGTCATGCTTACGAGATTTATTTATCATTATTGATTTTAATTATTTCAACATTTTTAGTCTTGAATTTAGCTGGTCGTTTATACGCCAATGGAATTTTGCAATTTGGTCACAGAATTCGATTGAAACAACTCTTTCAATGGGTTAAAAAATCTTAATATGAATGTAGCAGTAATTGATTTAGGAACAAATACATTTAATTTATTAATTGCTGAAGTAATTGATGACTATTTTGAAATTTTACACTCTGCTAAAGAAGGAGTTTCAATTGGAATGGGAGGTATTAATAAACGAGTAATTGCCCCAGATGCGTTTGAAAGAGGATTAGCATGTTTGGCGAATTTCAAAAATAAATGCGATGAATTTAAAGTTGAGCGTATTATCGCGTTTGGTACATCAGCAATTAGAGATGCTGAAAATTCTAATGATTTTATTACAGCTGTAAAAGAAGCAACAGGAATTGAAATAAAAGTCATTACAGGTGAAATTGAAGCTGAGTTGATTTACAAAGGGGTAAGTTGGTCGTATGATTTTAGTGAACCAGCCGTAATAATGGATATCGGAGGAGGTAGTACTGAATTCATTTTTGCTGATAAAAATGGAATTTCAAATCTAGTTAGTTTAAATATTGGATTATTGCGCATATTTCAAGAGTTCACTTTTTCTGATCCAATGACGAAAGAAGATATTGTCACGGTAAAAAATTGGTTAGATGAAAAAGCGGGTAATTATTTCGAAGGGAAAAAAGAAAAAATATTAATAGGTGCTTCAGGAACGTTTGAAACATTTTACGAAATGGTGTACAATAAAGATATCAAAGACGAAGTAGCAATGATCGAATTACCTTTTGAGCGTTTTATTCAAGTGATTGAAGAAATTATACTTTCATCAGATGCACAACGAGATACAAATGAACGAATAATTGCTATTAGAAAGAAAATGGCTCCAATTGCAGCTGTAAAAGTGCAATGGATCATCGAAAAATTAGGAGTTGAAAAAGTATATATCTCTACTTGTTCTTTGAAGGAAGGTGCTTTAAAGTAAATTGTTATAAATTAAGCTGCGCTAGTATTCATTGGTTTAATGTTATTTAATTCATTTTCTTTATTTGTTGTTTCTTCTTCAAGATCGTAATCATCCTGAAGACCTAACCAAAACTTAGCACTTGTTCCAAAATATTTTGAGAATCGTAAAGCTGTATCAGCAGTAATTCTTCTATTCCCTTTTATTATTTCAGATATTCTTGTTTGAGGGATATATGTTTCTTTCGCTAGTCTATAAGCAGTAATTTCAAGAGGAATTAAAAATTCTTCTAATAATATTTCTCCTGGATGTATATTGTTTAATTTTTCCATTTTAAATTAAATTAATGATAATCAACTATTTTAACATCATAAGCATCGTTATTCTCCCAAATAAAAATTATTCTCCATTGATTATTTATTCGAATACTGTAATAATTTGAAAGATTTCCTTTTAGTTTCTCTAATCTATTTGCAGGAGGAATTCTTAAATCATTAATATCATTCGAATTGTTAATCATTCTCAGTTTTCTTCGAGCAACATTTTGAATTTCAATCGGGATTCTTTTTGAAACTATACCACTCCAAATTTTTTCTGATTCTTTTTCCCCAAATTCCTTAATCATTAGAGATGTTTTGCGTTACTAACGTTAAAGGTATGTGTTTATTTTGTTAGAAACAAAAATAAAATGAAAAATTTACACAGTTATATAATTTTAACTAATTGCTTCTTTCTCAAATAAAGTACATCAAAAAAGTAAATCACTCTGAGTGATAAAGTATTTAGTTGACTTGAAGTAAAAGTTGATTTAAAGTTTTTATCAAATTGATTGATAATAGTTTGGCTATCGCTATTGATGTTGTTTTTCCATGAAAGTGTTGCAAAACTTCCAGGTGCAAATTGCCATTCAAAAAGCATGTTCACATTAATTGCATTGAAATTGAAATCATGATTTTCTGTGTATTGTGTATCATCCAATAATTCGCCTTTATCTGAAAGATTATGGAAACTATCATAGTGACCTCTAACCCAATAATGCCTTCCTATTAATGTTAAGGATAAGTTATTCTTAAACATATATCTGATATTGAAGTCATAAGATACATTTGTTAGATAGCGTACTCCAAAAATAATGTCACCATTTGTATCAAAATTAACCCAACCTCTATCTTTATTGTCTTCTGAATAAGATACATTTGATGCAACAGTTAATTTATTTGAAAGTCTCATTTTAGGTCCACAACCAATTCCGAAAAATGGATTGTAACCAATTGATTCAGATATTAAACCTGTAGAACCACCCCAAAAATAAGCGTTATAAGTAAACTTTTTTCGA
>CALPUT020000006.1 GCA_943326825.2 Chryseobacterium gleum
GAAACACGTCATACAGGTTTTCTTTTTGCAAATGTTGTTGACATGTTCAAATTTGAAGCACATTGGCCCCGCTGGATGCCAACAATAGCAATTCCAGAATTTAATTCATTTGGATGGAGTAGGCATGTATTAATTGCACCTTTAGATGAAGTTTTTCCTGCAATCTGGAATTTAGCTGATTTTGCTATTACATCAGGTATTGTATTGATTTTTGTAAGACAACGAGCTTATTTTCCTAAAGTTAAAACAATTAAGACTCAAAAAGCAAGTAATTTAAACTCTACAAACATAGAAAGTCCTGTTGAATCTGAAGAAACAAAATTAGATTAATCAGCTAAATAATATTTAATGTTAAAATACTTCCATAACAGAAGTTGATGAACCATTAAAAATAACAGTTTCCCCTTTTTGTTTTCCTTTTAATAGTTCTCCAATTGGTGATTGCAATGCTAAACAAAATACTTTTTCATTATGAACATTAATCATTCCTAATGCTGTTGAAAAGTAAAACCAACCTTTATTTGTGAAAATTAAACTTCCGATTTCAATTTTATGATGTATTATAGTTGGATCTATTCTTTCTAAAATAGTACGTTGATTTAGAAATACTTGTAATTGCTTCGAAATTTTTTCTTGCTCCAATTGAGCCATAGATGTTGCTGTTTCATGCTTATCACCTGCAGAACTTTTTGAATCTTCTGAAGTTGAATTACAAATATCATCCAATACAATTTTCAAACCATCTATTTTAGATTGAAGAAAATTTATTGCTGCTACTTGAACGTCTTTTTTATTCATTCTGATTATTAATTCATTGAATCAATCAACTGCTTATATGTTTTTAGAACATGCTCTTTTGAAAATGATTTAGCATGATTACGAATAACTGTTGAATTAAATTCACCTTTGTTATTCATCATTTTCAACATTCCTTTCGCTAAACTTTCAGGATTCCCAATTTCAACTTGATAACCTAATTCAGGTTTCAAATCTTTCGCAATACCAACTGGAGTAGAAATAACTGGCAACCCACATGCCCAAGCTTCAGCTAAAACAATTGAAAAAGTTTCATACTTAGAAAATAAAATAAACGCGTCAGAATTTTGGTAATAAGGAACTAATTCATCCCATTTCAAAGGACCTTTGAATGTTACGTAATCAGTTATCTTTTTTGAATACAAATAAGTTTCCCATTTAGTATATGGTTCATCACTTATTACTGTTAAATGAAAATTCGTTTTTCCACCTTTAACTAAAAGCTTACAAGCATCTAAAATCCCTTTGGGATCCTTGACTGCTTCATCTAAAGTAGAAATATGAATGAATTCAACTGGTTTATCCATTAAATCTATGTCTCCCTTTTTTGTCTTAGGCTCAAAAAGGCTTAATTCTAGATGATAAGGTAAAATTGATATTTCCCTTTTTGGAAAATCAAAGGCAATGTCTTTTTTTAACAATTCTGAAACTACTGCTAACCTATCAATTTTAGGTTTAATTATACTTAATATCAACTTTTCATATATTGATCTACTTTTGCGTTTTTCATCTCTAAAATAAGATGCATGCTCCAATAAAAGAAGAGGCTTTTTATATTTTCTTTTTGCTAAAATGAATTGTAATCCTTTCGTGAAAATCACATTTGCATGAATTAAATCTACACCATCTATCGTTTTAGCTGCTCTATTAAATGCTAGTACTTGAAATCGAAGTTTTTGAAAAAAAGAATTTCCTTTCGGATGATAAACAATTATTTCTCTTAAATTTCCATTGTTTGAATCAACAATTTCAAATTCAGAAATCGATTCATCAGCAATAGTATAAATTACCGAAACTTTGTATTTAGTTGCAATTAATTGGGCGAAACGTTGAATGAAATTTCCTAAAAATGGACTTACCCTTGATGGATACCAAGAACTTAATAGTAATATGTGTTTTTTAACTTTAACCAACGCTTACTGTTTTCTCAAAAATAACGAAAGTTTTGAGAAACACAAGAATAACATAAAATTCTTAAATTAGGCTAAGATTTCTTCGTATATCTCAATGACTTTCTCTATTGCAAAATCTATTTCTTCTTTAGTCGTATACCTTGAAAAAGAAAATCGAACATTTGGTCTTGAGGAATCAGCTTTAATCCCTTCCAAAACATGTGAACCTTTTGCTGCACCTGAGGTACATGCACTACCTCCAGAACATGCAACACCTTTCAAATCTAGAGTAAATAATAACATTCCACCTCTTTCAAAAGCAGGAAAACTAACGTTTAAAACGGTATACAAGCTTTTTGAAGGTTCAATTTCTCCATTAAAATCAACAGAAGGTAAAGTTGAGTTTAATGTTTCAATCATATGGGTTTTTATGGACTGAACATGTAATTGATGTTCTTCTAATTCAACATATGCTAATTCCATTGCTTTAGCTAATCCAACAATTCCGTGAACATTTTCCGTTCCTCCTCTTAATCCTCTTTCTTGAGATCCACCATGAATTAATGACTCTACTTTTGCTTTTTTGTTGACATATAAAAACCCAACACCTTTAGGTCCGTGAAATTTATGTGCAGCACAAGTTAGGAAATCAATATCTAATTCTTGTAAATTAAAGGAATAGTGCCCCATCGTCTGAACAGTGTCAGAATGAAAAAGAGCATTATATTTTCGGCAAATCTCACTTACTCTTTTTATAGGTAATAGAGTTCCTATTTCATTATTTGCATGCATTAATGAAACCAGGGTCTTCTCTTCCGTAATTAATAGATTTTCTAATTCTTTCAAATCTACATTTCCTTTTTCGTCCAATTTGAGAAAACTTACTCTTATTCCATTTGATTTAACAAGTGCTTCAACAGTATGTCCAACAGCATGATGCTCTATTTCAGAAGTTACAATATGTTTAACTCCCATTAGATTAACAGCAGAATATAAAGCCATATTATCTGCTTCAGTTCCACCAGAAGTAAATATTATTTCAGATGATTGACAATTCAATAATTTAGAAATTGTCCTACGAGCAGTTTCAATAACTCCTTTTGCTTGTCTACCGAAAGAATGAGAAGAAGAAGGATTTCCAAAATCATTTTGTAAAACTGGAATCATTGCTTCAATTACTTCAGGAGCAACAGGTGTTGTAGCTGCATTATCTAAATAAACTCTCATAGAAAAATTTTAGGTAAAGATAATGAAAAGTAGGTTTATTCTAAAAAATAGTTAAAAATTGAAAAAACTTAACACAAATCATTCTGAAACAACCTTTGGAAATTCTTTTATTAATGGTCCATTTATAATATCAAAACACAATTTTAACAACTCTTTATCAGTACTATCTTGAATTTCTGAAACGTTTACAAATTCATGTATATGAACTTTTGAAATTCCTGGTCGGGCTCCACCAAACCAACTACATGGATCAGTAAATAATAAATGATTATTTGTAAAAGTAATGGGTACGATTGGAACGTTTAAAGCTTTTGCAAGTTTAAAAGCACCATCTTTAAAAGGCATCATTTTAGGTAAATTGTCATCCGCAATACCTCCTTCTGGAAAGATCATTAAACTCCAACCATCATTTACCATTTTTTTTGCTTTAATAAAAGACATTGCAGCTTTACGTTTATCAGTCCTGAAAACAGGAATGTGCAATTTTCTAAAATATGTCCCCAAAATAGGATAACTAAGTAACTCACTTTTCCCTAAAAAAACAAAAGGATGTTGCGGCAAAATAGTACAAATCAAAAAAATATCCAAGTAAGAAGCATGATTGGCTACTATTACGTATGGTCCTTTTGGTAAAGGAGATTTTTTAACTTTATAAACATGATAAAAGCAAAGAATTCTGATCAACCAACTCCAAAGAATAGACAATTTAAAACTGACTTTTTTCCAACTTGGAATAGCTAAAACAGTCAAGAAAAATGGATATAATAAAATTCCTGTCAAGAAAAATACAATCCCAACATAAATTTTCCAACTATTTCCTCCTATGAATTTCCAATACTTCACATATCAAATATACAAATTTCAAATTCAACACAACAACACACATCTTTTTTGCTAAAATTATGAGTAAATTAGCCAAAAATTAAGAATTAAATGGCACGTATTCTAACAGGTGTTCAAAGTACGGGGACACCACATTTAGGAAATTTATTAGGCGCAATTATTCCAGCGATTGAACTGGCAAATAATCCAGATAATGAATCATTTATGTTTATTGCAGATATGCATTCATTAACACAAATTAAAGATGGAGAAGAATTACGAGCTAATACATATTCAACAGCTGCAACATGGTTAGCATTTGGAATCAATCCTGAAAAAACAGTATTTTACAGACAAAGTGACATTCCTGAAGTGGCCGAATTGATGTGGCATCTACTCTGTTTTTTTCCTTATCAAAGATTAACATTAGCTCATGGTTTCAAAGATAAAAGCGATCGTCTAGCTGATGTAAATGCAGGTTTATTTAGTTACCCTATTTTAATGGCTGCAGATATTCTTTTGTATGATGCTGAAATTGTACCCGTAGGTAAAGATCAGCTTCAACATTTAGAAATGACCAGAGACGTTGCTGCAAGATTTAATAACAAAATGGGAGAAACTTTTGTTTTACCTCAAGATAAAATCCAAGAGGACACAATGCTGATTCCTGGAACTGATGGCGAGAAAATGAGTAAATCTAGAGGTAATTTTATTAATATTTTCTTACCTGAAAAAGAACTAAAAAAACAAATCATGTCTATTGTTTCTGATAGTAAAGAATTGGAAGAGCCTAAAGACCCTGAAACTTGCCATATTTTTGCAATCTATAAATTAATAGCTTCTGCATCAGAAATTGAAATTATGAAATCAAATTATCTCGCAGGTGGATACGGATATGGTCATGCAAAAATTGCTTTGTTTGACTTAATTTTATCAAAATTTAAAATTGAGAGAGAAACGTACAATTCTTTGATGGCTGATACTTCAAAAATTGATGATGCACTAGCTTTAGGTGCTGAAAAAGCGAAAAAAATAGCTCGAAAAGTACTAGATCGAGTTAGAGAAAAAATAGGATTTAATTAATTTATTAAAGATAGTAGTTTTAAAATTAGGTTTTCTTAATTTTGAATACTAAATTCATAAGTAGAAAAATTTAAACAAAATACAATTTAAAAAATGCGAACAAAACTAATTTTTGTCTATTCACTATTGACCGTTTTACTAATATCTTGCTCAGGTTCAAATTCTTATGAAATGAAAGCGGCTGTTGGAGGCAAACAATATGGTGGTGAATTAAAATTCATGTCCTCTGAAAAAATTGCTTCTTTATTTCCTATTGAATCTATCGATGTATTTTCTCAAAGGATTTTAGGTCAGATGTATGAACCTCTATTCAAAATCGATTTAACTACATTAAAGGCAACTCCATTAATTGCTGTATCGTCTGAAATGAATGCAAATGCTTCAATTTATACATTCAAAATTCGCAAAGGTGTCAAATTTCATGAAAATGATTGTTTCAGCAATGGCACAAGGGAATTGACAGCTGAGGATGTTAAATTTTCATTAGATTTAGCATGTTCTGGATTAAACTCAAATCAGGTTAGCTACTTATTAACGAATTATATCAAAGGTGCGAAATCTTTCATGGAATCAACAAAAAACGGTATCAATGGAAAAAATGTTTCGGGAATTAAAGTGATTGATTCATACACAATTAAAATTGAATTAAATCAACCTTTTATTGGATTAGAAAAAATATTATCTCATACTGGTCTGAGTATTGTTCCAAAAGAAGCATTTGAGAAATATGGGAAAGATATTAGTAAACACCCTGTCGGAACTGGGCCATTTTTACTAGAAAGTAATTCAGATCAACAAATAATCTTGAAACGAAATCCAAATTATTGGAGAAAAGATAACTTCGGAAATCAATTACCATTTTTAGATAAAATCAGTTTGACCTATTCAAAAAACAAGAGAAGTGAATTAATGTCTTTTAGAAAAAAAGAGATTGATGTTGTAATGGAAATTCCTGTAGAAGAAATAGAAAACATTTTAGGTTCACTTCAAGATGCCCAAAGAGGTTTAAATGTGAAACATAAAATTGAAAATGAATCAAGTATGAGCATGGCTTATATTGCTTTTGCATGCCAAAGTAAAGAATTCAAAAATGAAAATGTTCGTAAAGCTTTCAATTTAGCTGTTGACCGACAAGAAATTGTAAATATAAATCTAGAAGGTGAAGGATACCCTGCTTTAAACGGTTTCGTTCCTCCAATGGACATTTATCCCAACAACAAAGTAATTGGACATCCTTACAATGTTGAATTAGCAAAAGAATTATTAGCAAAAGCGGGATATCCGAATGGTAAAAATTTTCCAGCGCTTTCTATTTATGTTAACACAAAAGAAGGTTCAAAATCACATAGAATGGTTCAAGGTGTAGTAAATGAGTTAAATAAAAATTTAAATCTTCACTTAAAAATCAAACTATGTACAATAAAAGAAAAAGATGAAGCTATCGCATCTGGTGAAGCAAAAATCTGGAGAGGTGGTTGGATTGCTGATTATCCAGATCCTGAAACATTTTTATCTATTTTCTATGGTGGTAACATTCATGGTGCTGATTATTTATTGAATGGATTCCAGTTCAAAAATCAAGATTATGATAAGTTATACGAACAAGCATTAAGGGAAGTAAATCCTGAAAAAAGAAATGATTTAATGGTTAAATGTGATCAATTACTAGTAGATAGATGTCCTGTAATGCCAATTTTAACTGGAGATTTCATATTAATGGTTAATGCACGTATCAGGGATTTTAAAACAAACTCTATGGAAGCAATTGATTTTTCAAAAGTTTACATCAAAGAACCTAGAGATTAATACTCGAACAAACTAAAAAAAGCTATCAATTAATTGATAGCTTTTTTTATGCATATAAAATGTCGTAAATTATTGGTAATGAAGTTAAATTACCAAATTGTGGAATATGGATTTGATAATACTGAATCATGGCATCAAGCGCTTTCTTTCGATCCAATTTATTGAATCTATTTGATTTTAGATCATTTTCAAAAAGACAGAAGATTAATTTTGCTGTTTCTCCTTCGTAATAAATATCACCAGCAGGACGAATTGCTGAAAACTCACCATCGATTACATTAAAATAAAGTGCATCCGCGATTGATGTCATACTTGGTGATACACCTAAATGTTTTGAGAACTCCGTCAAAAAGAAAACTGGTAAGTGAGCTAATTCTTCTTCTTCATTCAAATGAAGGATGAATTTTTCTAAAAAATAATACAATTCTTCATCCTGTTCTTCATGCTTCAAACATTTATTTAAAACATCAGCAATAAAAAAAGAGATAATTGATTTAATAGGATGAAAAGATAATTCTAATAATTGATTTTTAGCATCAACATTCGTCAATTTACCTAATTCGCTATCTGGTCGTTTATAAAATGTGATTTCAGCAACTAATAGCGGGAAAACAGGTATTTTCTTTTTTTTAACACCTTGAAAAATAAATTTCTGAATCCCTTTTTCTAAGGTATAGAATGTGATAATAAAACTACTATCACCGAATGCAATTCGATTAATTAATATTGCTTTGTCTGTCTGTTTCATATAGAAACTACCTATAAAAATTCATCTGATCTATATATTTTAATACTGGTTCAGTAAGTAAATAACGAACGTCTTTTCCTTCTTTTATCGATTGTCTAATAAAACTTGCAGAAATTTTCATTAATGGAGCATCATTACAAATAATCATATTTTTATGACTTGAGAATGAATTAGTCGAAACATTTTCTACCTCACTTAATTCTTCTTCCTCTTGAATAGTTAAAACGCGAGGGTAAATGTAAAATGTATAGTTATTCAATAAAAACTCATGATTATGCCATTTATGTAGCGTTCTCAAATTATCTTCTCCCATAATTAAGGAAAAAGTATGAGTTGGGTATTTTTCTTTCAAATAAGCTAATGTAGTAGCCGTATAACTTGGTTTGGATAGATTGAATTCAATCTCACTTGCTTTTAATTTTGGATTATCTTCAATTGCCTCTTGAACAATAGCCAATCGATGGTAATCAGCTAACAAAGTTGACTTTTCTTTTAAAGGATTTTGAGGGGAAACAACTAACCAAACTTGATCCAAATCGGTATTTTCTGCCATGTAATTAGCAATTACCAGATGACCAACATGAATTGGATTAAATGTTCCAAAATACAAACCTATCCTCATTCTTATTTTGTTATAAAAGCTTTAACCAATTTTTCAGATTCATTGAAAGCGTTCTCCAAATTATCATTTACTAAAATTTGATCGAAATCTTCAGCATGACTTAGCTCTGTAATTGCTTTTGACATTCTCTGTTGAATTTTCTCTTCAGTCTCAGTACTTCTATGACGTAATCTTTTCTCTAATTCGTCATAACTAGGAGGTTGAACAAAGATTGCTAATGCATTAGCACCAAAAATTCTTTTCAAATTTAACCCACCTATAACATCTACGTCAAAAATGACTGTATTTCCATTTTCCCAAATACGTTCGATTTCAGACTTTAAAGTTCCATAATAATTATTAGAATAAACTTCTTCCCATTCAACAAAAGATAAATCGGAAATATTCTTCTTAAAACCTTCTATACCAAGAAAATAATAATCTTTACCATCCACTTCATTTGGCCTGGGATCACGACTACATGCTGAAATAGAAAATTCTAATCCAAGATTCCTTTTCAACAAATGATGAACAATAGTTGTTTTACCAGCACCTGAAGGAGCTGAAAAAATAACACATTTTCCAATTTTCGAAAAAGTCATTTTATAACGTATTTAATATTTGCTCTTTAATTTTTTCTAAATTATCTTTCATGTCAACCACCAATTTTTGCATCTCTCCATGGTTACTTTTACTTCCTAAAGTATTAATTTCCCTACCTATTTCTTGAGAAATAAATCCTAATTTCTTACCTGCTGAAGGTAATTTCATTGTCGTTAAAAAATAATCTAAATGATTCATTAAACGCATTTTCTCTTCTGACACATCTAATTTTTCAATATAAAAAATCATCTCTTGCTCCAAACGATTATCATCATAAGTAGAATTAGAAATTTCTTCTAAACTCTTACGCATCCGTTCTTTAATTAAAGTAACTCTTTCATTTTCATACTTAGGAACTTCCAATAATAATCTTCGAATATCTTCTATGCGTTCAGTAAATTCTTTTTCTAATGCTTCACCTTCTTGTCTTCTAAAAACATTCAATTGATCCGTTGCTTCTTTCAATAAATTAATTAACCAGCTTTTCTCTTCTTCAGAAAGTTCATCCTTTTCATTGATAAAAATATCTGGCATTCTTAAGATTAAAGCTAAATAATCTTCCGTTTTTTCACCAACAGAATCATTAAATGCTTTTAAATCTTTGTAATATGCTTTTGCTAAATCTTGATTGATAGCATATGATTTAGTTTCACCTGTACTATCTAAAGAAACTGTTAAATCAACCTTTCCTCTATCTAATTCTATTCCAATTACTTTTCTAAATTCTGATTCTAATTCTTTGTAAATCGGAGCAACTCTAACATTTAAATCAAGTGATTTACTGTTTAATGATCGAACTTCAATCGAGATTTTTTTTGTGTTATACGTTCCAGTTGCCTTTCCGTATCCCGTCATTGATTTTAACATGTTCTAATTTTTTATCAAAAATACAAAATTGAATTAAGTTCCTTCACACATATTAGCTGAAACATTAAAACACTTAGCAAATAAAACTATTGCTAGATGTCAGAAAACAAAAAAGCATGTAAGAATACTTACATGCTTCCTTTTATATTATAAATTTTAAGCCAAAGTTGGTAAATTCACTGCTTCAACTGATTTAATTTCAGGAGCAATTTTTTTAACCGCCTCCTCTAAACCAGCTTTCAATGTCATTAAGCTCATTGAGCAATCACTACAAGCCCCTAATAATCTAACTTTAACAACACCTTCGTCTGTCAATTCAACAAATTCCATGTCGCCACCATCTGCTTCCAAAAATGGTCGCAATTCAGTGATTGCTTCATTCACTTTTTTTATTAATTCTTCTTTATTGAACGACATTTTCTTGAGTTTTAATTGAATTTTTAATTTTAGCAATTTTTAGCTCATCAATAAATGTTTGAGCTAATTCTTGAAAAGCAATTGAAGTTGGAGTATTTTCTTGAAAAACTGCTGGTTTACCAACATCTCCAGCTTCACGAACACTTTGTACCAAAGGAATATGACCTAAAAATGGCACATTCATTCCTTCAGCTAAATTTTTAGCTCCATCCCTACCGAATAAATAGTATTTATTTTCAGGTAATTCAGCAGGAGTAAACCAAGCCATATTTTCAACAACTCCAACAATTGGAACATTGATTCCTTCCATTTTAAACATGTTAATACCTTTACGAGCATCAGCTAATGCTACTTCTTGAGGTGTACTAACAATTACAACGCCATCTAAAGGAACCGTTTGAACCAATGATAAATGAATATCACCTGTTCCTGGAGGTAAATCAATCAATAAAAAATCTAATTCTCCCCAATACGCATCAGTAACCATTTGCGTCAAAGCTTTTGCTGCCATTGGACCTCTCCAAACAACTGCATTGTCTTGCTCAGTAAAAAACCCGATAGATAATATTTTGATTCCGTAACTCATTACTGGATTTATCAATGGCTTTCCATCAACATCTAGCATTGAAGGTCTTTCACCTACAACATCAAACATAGTTGGCATCGATGGTCCATAAATATCAGCATCAATAATACCAACTTTGTAACCTGCTTTCGCTAAACCACCTGCTAAATTTGCTGTAACTGTTGACTTACCAACTCCTCCTTTACCTGAAGCAATAGCAACAATGTTTTTAACTTCTGGTAAAATTTTTCGTTGAACTTTACGCTCTTCTGCTGAAATCCCTTTAATAGCCGAAACAATTTCTATTCCGTTTCCGAATTTCTGTTTTAAATTAAATTCAATAGCTTCTTGCATTCTTTTACGAGCATGAAGCGCTGGATTTGAAACATTGACTGTCAACTCAACTCGATTGTCCTTTACATTCAAGTGTTCAACCAGATTCAAGGTTACAAGATCTTTTTTTAAATCAGGTTCGATAATCGTTCCTAATATTTCTAAAATATTTTCTTTATTGAATTCCATCTAATGAAAATTTACATTGCAAAAATAAGGAATTTTGTCGTTAAATAAAATCTTTCTAAATAAGGTTTTAATTACTCAATTTTTGTCATCTATAATATTAATCGAATTGGCATTTCATTTGCTAAGTTGAATTTTATACATTTGCAAAGAATTCAGTGTTGAGTTATTTAATTCTAAAAGAAAAAACATGAAAAATCTATCATCAATTATTGCCATTTTAATTGTGAATTTTGCTTTTTCTCAAAATGGAAAAGTCGAAATAATTAGAGATTCTCGGATTGATGAATTAGTAAAACAACAAAGTGCTATTGTGCCACCTGCAACTGTACCTCAAATTACAGGATATAGAATCCAATTATTTTTCGATGCTGACAAAAAATTGGTTGAGGATGCTCGTTCAAAATTCACTACAATGTATCCAAAGGTTGATACTTACATAATTTACAATGCCCCAAATTATTTTTTAAAGGTTGGAAATTTTAGGACACGCTTAGAAGCTGAAAAGGTAAAATCAACAGTTGATAGAGATTTTCAAACCAATTTCATTGTTAAAGAGTTAATTTATTTACCTAGAATTGATTAAATTTCAATTAAACCATTACTATTATCTTCAACCTCAAAAATACCGCCTTTTGTTCCGATAGCATTAATTATTAGTGGTTTATCATTAAGCATATTCATACGATATACTTGTCTTATTCCATTTACATAATTAAAATCTACTTGATTAAAATGGTATCTATAATACGGTGAAGGTAATTCATCTTTAGCAACTTTTGGAGAAACAAATGGGCCAAATTTAGAACCTGGAATAAATAAAAATTCATCATACAAATTCACCTCAAAATCAATCGTTTCATTTGGAAAAATAATCCTTGAATATAGTGAACCTCCTGAATTATTATCAATAATAAAAAGCAATATATCGAATTCAGATTCATTGGTAAAACGAATTTTTTGTTCTTTATTCGAATTAACTAGTTTTTTAACGTTTGGATAGAAAATAGCTTTTTGTTTTTGAGTAGAATAACTTTTAAATGGAACTATTTGTCCTTTATCTACCAACTCAGCATCCAAAATTAAGTCAGTATATAACTTACTCATTTTTTCATTTTTGAACTTATGTTCACTGTATAATGAAGCTGATTCGCCAAAAAAAGAATCTTGATCTTCTCCAATATTTTCATTTTGATTCGTTTCAATCGTTTTTAAAATAGAATCTATTTCTTTTCTTTCTGCAACTGTAAATTGTTCATATGCAGAATGCTCTGAAAGTATTCTATTCTTTTTTGATTCAAATGGTTTGAAATATAAAATCGAAATCGAAATAAATGCAAAAATAATAATTCCAATTAGTGCAAATTTTTTATTCTTTGATTGATTTGAAGATTTAGTCGATTCGAAATGATTTTTAACTTGAATTTTACCTTTTGATAATTCACTAGATAATTGTTCTATTTTAATATGATGTTCTTTATTTAATTCAATTTTAAATAATTGATTTATTATCCAATTCGCAAATCGCAAAGAACAAGCATTAGAATTAATTACATTTAAAAGTTGATCTACATATTGAATTTTAATAGCATAATTTGAACGTGACAATTGATTTAAAATCGAAATAATTTCAGAAGAACAAATAGGCTTAATCTTTTTTAAAAGCTCCTCTTCAGATGAAAGTATTTTTACCTCATCAGCAATTGAAGCAAGTAAATCTCTAAAAAAAGAAACAAATTTTATTTCAACTTTTGAACGATAATCATCATTTAACAAACATAGAAAACTTGCATTTAATTCTATTCGTTTAACATCTAAAATAGAAGTATTCGAAACAATTTCATCTGCAATAAAAGGAGATATAAAATTTTTAAATTCCGTCGAAAAACCATGATTTAAATGTTGAAATGGATCCTTATATAATTTAGTCGGATGCTTCAACGTTAAAAATTCAAGCAATGATTTGTTCGTTTCAATCCATGAAAAAAACAATTGACTTTTGGGATGACTTAATGCATTTTTGATTTCGTTCCAATTATTTTCAGAAAATACTTCATCATGAAATTTTATACTATTTAGATTTTTTTGATTTAATATTGCGATATAATCAATATTTTCCTCTAACTGATTAATTTCTAAAAGTTCACGTAAGATTGATAATGGTATAAAATTCATAAATGAAAAACGATTAATGTTTCACTTTAACACTCTTTTTATTGTGGTTTCGACTTTTAAAAATTGCATTATGCAAATTGGTATAAGTCAATGAAATTTCTAATGAATTGCTTCCACTCGCTCGTCTTAATTGAGAAGTTGTAAAATCATAAGAAAGCATCAATTTTAGACTTTGCATGTCGATCATAAAAGATGGGATCAAAGCATCTTTGAATCGATAATTCAATCCAAAACCGACATGTGCTTCTCCATAAAAACCAGTTTGTTTCGTGCCTTCTTGTAATCGATATCGAAACATCGTACTAATCATAGTTTCTCTATGACTTCCTTGAATCAATTCAATAAAACCTGCATCTATCGACCATTTCGAGTCTAAAATATCTTTTATTATGGAACCATGAAAAACATACTTTCGCTTTATACGATCACTTGTTCCCTGAACATATCTTAATTTAGGTTGATTTAAATGATAACCTGAAAATCCTAGTTGAATTTTGGATTCATTATTTCGAGAAAATGAAGATTTACCGCCATCATAAACATAATAAATTCCAGAGCCAACTTCAGCATAAGCAAAACTGTTTAATGTATTCACCTCTCCAGAGGATATAGATGGATCAAAAGCAGTTCCATTCCATTGATTTTCAAAAGTCAGATTAGAAATATCACCTCTTTTACTTCCAAAACCACCTTGAATTCCAACTGAAATTTGATGACCTGCAGCCATAGGCATTATTCCATTTAATGTGAGTGATCCATTTCGCGTTCCAAATTTACTGTCACCTCCCATATCATTAAAAAATTGAATCCCAAAACCCAAATGACTAGAGGGTTTTCTCAAATTTTTAAATAAATTTCCATCTATGGAAAAGTTCGTTGTCGTAAATTTTGAATTTGAACCCATCCATTGATTTCGCTGGTTCAAACTGGCTCTTTCCCACCCATCAAAAGCACCTGCACATCCTGGATTGATTAGCAAAGGTAACTGTGTGGTCTGAGAGAAATGAAAATCTTGAGTCATCCCCTGAAAAACCATCAAAATAAAAAATATGTGGAATGTAAATTTCATTTAACGAACGACAGAAATGTTACCCGATTTATTTTCTTGTTTTCCATCATTATAAAAAACATCTAACACATATGGATATGCACCTGAACTAACTAATTGTCCTTTATATGTTCCATCCCAAGCAAATTTAAAATCTGATGTCTGAAGAATTTTATTTCCCCATCGATCATAAATATAGAATGTAAAATACTGAACATCTTGACCAACAATTGCTCTTAATACATCATTTTTACCATCATTGTTCGGTGTAAATCCTGAAGGTATATTGACACCATGGATTTCTTTACATTCTGGAGTTGAATTAAATGGATCACAGTGATTCGTTGGAATTGAAGTTCCTTGAGGAATTAAAGGTGTTGAAACATTGTCAACTCCTGAGATTTCTTCACCATCCGTTAATCCATCATTATCACTGTCAGGATTTGATGGATTAGTTCCATTAAATGATTCATTTTGATTCGTAACACCATCATTATCAGGATCACATGGGGGTCCAGTTGTAAAAGGATCACATGGGTTATTTGGATCAGAAGTTGAAGTAGGTATTAAAGGTGTCGTAGAATCATCAATACCAGTTGATTCTTCATCATCAGTTAAACCATCATTATCTATATCTCCATCATCAACAACAAAGAATGCAGTTATTGTTTGATTTTGAGTAATGTTAATTGAATTTGTATCTTCAATGTCTCCATTTAACATTGGACCTGTAACATATCCCCAATGGTCAAAAACATAACCAATATTTGCATTTGCTTTTAACAAAGTTGGGATTCCACCATAATACTGAGCTGACCATGGATAATAAGGTGCGAAATCTGAATTTATTTTAATTGTACCAGAATTTGGCGGCGAAACATTAAACTGAACATTAAAAGGTCCTGTTAAAGTATAGCAATTAACCATACCTGTTTGAATTGAGGAACATCTTGTATTAATGAAATTTTTTAAAGCTTGAACATTCGATTGCCATTCAGCATAAGTTCCTCCCCATCGATTTATTTGACCTTGCATTTCAGGTTGAATTTCATTTATCATACTATCCAATAATGCAATCATATAATCACATTTTAAATAAGTATTCATTAAATCAGCATATCGAGTAATATAATATTGCTTTACAATTGGATTTTCATTAATTAATTTTTGTAAAATCACAGTATGTCCTTGACCTCCTGGATCAGGAAGGGCTTCTACATTACAAGGATCTGCAGTAGCAGTATTATTGGGTATGCCTGTGTAATTTATATAATGTCCAAAAGTTGCATCCATATCCCATAAAGCATAACGCCATTTCTTCTTGTCGCCTAAGGGATCCATTCCTCTCCACCAAGCAGTATTCCAATTCAACCAATCTTGAGTAACTACATAAGAATTAAGTACAAAATAATCTACCATTGAATGCCAGCTTAGTAAACTATCAACATGATTAAAATTAGCAGCCACTCCCATATTATTTGATTGGACAAAACTCACCAAATTATTCCATGCAGGTATTCCGTTTGGAGCGCCATATTCTTCCCAAGTACTACCCCAAGTTTTTAAGTATTGAAGATGGTATTTATCTTGATCGAAATAATAATTAGTAAAGTCTGCATCATCTGCTTTTTCTCTTATTTCATATACGCCCCAGTACTGGCCATTAATATATAAAATGCAAGGTCTCCAAGTACGTTCATCTAACTTTAAACCAGCTCTGATGGATAATGTATGGACAAATGCATCTCTAATATGAGCACCTCCCGTTTCAAAAGGATAATTATCATTTGCGGCGGGTTTTAAAATTAATTTTTGAAAATTTGATCGGGTTTTTTCAGGAAAAATCTGATGAGAAATTCCATCATTATATCCAAACTGATCGCGCATAATGAAATCAAATCCCTTTTGTGGATATGCCCATGAATCATTTCCATGTTTATTAAAATCACCCTCTCCCTCATCGATAAAAGTTTTATCTTCTTCAAATAATTCAAAAGCTCCAATTGGTGTTGAATTAAAATTCCCATTTACTATTAAATCAGTTATTCCATCACTACAAATAGAAACTACTGGAATCGAATGACTCACATTAATAAAATAAGTATTTGTTTCCGTAAAACTAGGTTGATTTAAACTAAAGGCTACAGCTCTTAAAACTGATGTAGTTGAAATAGTTAATGGTCCAGAATAAACACTTGATAAATTAGTTACATCACTTCCATTTAATGTATATCTTATAGTAGCTGTTGGATCTGAACAAGTGATAGAAACTGATTGAGCAGAGTTATAAAAACCTGGAGAAACAGAAATAATTGGTTTTGGTGTATAAAAATTAATCCCTCCTATATTTGAAGAATTTGGGGTAGGTGTCATAAATAGTCTCCACGTTGACGAACCATTTGTCTGTCTACCTACTGAATGATTTGATTTTGTTAAATGAACTATTTTCAATGAATCGACAACAGTAGTTCCATCAGGATTTGTTAAAATAATCCAATCTCCTTTTGTTTGAGATAAGGTAAAACTTGGATGTATTTCGGAGCCGTTTACTAATCCCCTACCTGAAAAGTGAATCAACCTATAACTATTTGCAGGAATTGAGCCATTAGAGATTTGCCATTTTGTAAGGTTAGTCGATTTATCTGACAAATAAAAGCCTGTTAAATTAAATGCAGTACTACCTTGATTGTATAATTCTACCCAATCTTCATTTTGCCCATAAGAATCCTGAACTGTTGAAATGTTGGAACATGAATACTCATTTATAAATACTTGTGAAAAACACTTTATATTTGAAGTGAGAATTATAATTATAAATAGGAGTAGTATTTTCATTTGTTTCCTTTGACCAATATTAACTATTATTTTTTAAAATTCATATATCTTACACTCAATTAATGACACACTTTAAAGCTAAATAAGGTTGATTTAAAACAAAAATCAAAATAAATTGACCATTTTTATCCATATTTGTATCAATCAAATTTAAAGTATGAAACATTTTCTTTACATCATTTTCTTTTCAATTGTCACACTTATTTCATGCAAGAAAGTTGAAGGACCTGGAGGTACATCAAAAATTAAAGGTAAACTTAAAGTTGAAAATTATAATTCTCAAGGAACAGTATTAGAAGGAACATATGCTGGAGCAGATTTTGATGTTTATATTATGTATGGAGATAAAGATTCTACTGCTGATGAAAATGTCAAATCAAGTGTTGATGGAACGTTTGAATTTAATTTTCTTGAAAATGGAAAATATACGATATACATTTATGAAGATTTACTTCCTGCATTAGCTGGAGCAAGCACTAAAAAAGCAGTTATATATTCAACAGAAATTACAAAACGAAAATCTGAGATTGATCTAGGTGAAATTATTATCAAAAAGAAATGAAATTCTATTTAATATTCTTTTTCTTATTATTCTCATTGAACTCAATATGTCAAATGACAAGAGAAATATGGGCTGGTATTGGAATTAAAACAAATTTAACTCCAACATCAGAAGTAGCAATTGATATTAACACGAGATCGTATAGTTATTATTTCCAATTACTTTATCCAGAAATTACATATAAGTATAAATTGAACAAATGGGTTAAACCATCAATTGATTATCGCTTATTGGATCAGCGAAATAAGTATGGAAATTTTACGCTTTCAAATAGATTAAATTTTAATATTGAATTTGAAAAAAAAATTCAAAAAAAAATTGGAATTGGATTTAGAATTCGATATCAATCTACCTTTAAACGTATTATTGATGCTAATAACTATGATGCTGATTTTAGTAATGTCATAAGATTAAAACCGTCTTTAAGTTATATACCTAAGAAAAGTAAATTCAGTTATAATTCAGCAATTGAATTTTTTTATAATCCAAAAAACGAAATGCTTGGTCATCTATTTGTTCAATGTAGAATTTCTCTAGGAACGGATATAAATCTAAAAGGTCAAAATACTTTAAGTTTAAAATATTTATATGGTCAAAATATAAATAGTCCTAAAAATAAATCTCAACACGTACTTTCTATTAACTATATATTTGAATGGAAGAGGAAATTTGAAAAAGAAGAAATTTAAATTAATAGCCAACCATTTGAAAATTAATACGTCTAAGTAATATGCTGACTCAATAACGATTGTCCGGCTTTGGTTTAAGTTTATCTTGCAGATTCCTGAAAAGAGTTCAAAATTCTCATACATAAAACAATGTCACGACTGTTTTATAGAGCTCTTTTCAGGTTTTTTATTTTTTAATTATAGAATGTATAAATAAAAAATGCTGAATAAATCCAGCATTAATTAATATTCAAAAAAATCTAGGGTTTAAAATCTAACTTCTAGAATCTTAATAGGCTCTTTCATTTTTACCTTCTACCCAGTTCATGAAAGCTTTATTTACTACTTTATTTCCTCCAGGTGTTGGATAATTACCTGTGAAATACCAATCACCAAGATTATCAGGACAAGAAAGATGAAGATTTTCAACCGTTTGATATATAATTTCTACTTTTGCATTGATGTTTTTTGGTGTCAATAATTCAGAAATTTTAACTGAAATTTCTTCTGGAGTAAAGGCATCATAAATTTCTTTAACGTAATTCTGTATTTGTTCTTTCGGTAAATGAACTTGTTCTTTACATTTATTGTAAACATCATGAATTACTTGCTCTTTTCCATTGTCTTTTAACAATTGAATTGCAGCTTCAAAAGCAATAAAATCTCCCATTTTTGCCATATCAATCCCATAACAATCTGGAAATCTGATTTGTGGAGCAGATGAAACTACTACAATTTTCTTTGGATCTAAACGATCTAAAATTCTTAAGATACTTTGTTTTAGAGTTGTACCTCGAACAATACTATCGTCTATAACTACTAAATTATCTTTCCCCCTGTTTACACTTCCGTATGTAATATCATAAACATGAGCTACTAAATCATCACGAGAATCATCTTGAGTTATAAATGTTCTTAATTTGGCATCTTTAATTGCAATTTTCTCAATACGTGCTCGTTGGTAGATGATTTTCTGTAAGTCTTCAGCAGAAGGATTTGCTCCTAGGTTTAATATTGCTTTGAATTTTTTATCATTTAAATGATCTTCTAATCCTTTAATTAATCCATAAAATGATACTTCAGCCGTATTTGGAATAAATGAGAATACAGAATTATCTAAATCAAAATTTATAGATTCCAAAACTTGAGGTACTACTGCTGCTCCTAATTTCTTGCGTTCATCGTAAATTTCAATATCGTTTCCTCTTGAGAAATAGATTCGCTCAAACGAACAAGCTTTTTTCTCCAAAGGTACATTAATCAGTTTTTCCGAAACAGAACCGTCTTTTTTAATAATTAATGCATGCCCAGGTTGAATTTCTTTTATGCTTTCTGCTTTTAAATTGAATGCTGTTTGTATAACAGGTCTTTCAGAAGCAACAACGCATACTTCATCGTTTTCAAACCAATAAGCTGGTCTAATTCCAGCTGGGTCTCTCATAACGAAAGCATCTCCATGACCAAATAAACCAGCCATTGCATAACCTCCATCCCAAACATCTGATGCTCTTTTTAATATTTTTTCAATATTTAAATTTTGAGCGATATAATCATAAATTTCTTTTTTAGATAGTCCTTTTTCCTCTAATTCATTATGAATCGAATCATTTTCTATATCTAAGAAATGACCTATTTTTTCTAAAACAGTAACGGTATCCGATTTTTCTTTTGGATGTTGACCAATTTCAACTAAAACATCAAACAGTTCATCAACATTTGTCAAATTAAAATTACCTGCAACTACCAAGTTACGTGTAATCCAATTGTTTTGTCTTAGAAAAGGATGACAACTTTCAATAGAATTTCTACCGAAAGTTCCATAACGTAAATGTCCTAAAAATAATTCACCTGTAAAACCTGCATTCTTTTTTAAGTAATCTACATCATTTAATAACGCTGGATTTTCTTCTTCAATTTGATGAAAACGTTCGTTAATATGATCAAAAATATCTTGAATTGGTTTGCTATCGATAGATCGTTGACGAGAGATATATCTTTCCCCTGGCTGCATATCAAATTTGATATTCGCAACTCCAGCACCATCTTGACCACGATTATGCTGTTTTTCCATTAATAAATGGAGTTTTTGCAATCCGTAAAACGCAGTACCGTATTTATCTAGGTAAAACTGTAAAGGTTTTTTTAATCTTAAAAGTGCTATTCCACACTCGTGTTGTATTGCGTCGCTCATTACTTTTTTGATGAAATATTGTGCAAATTTAGTGTTTTAAATTAAACCTATTAGCTAAAAATCGTTATAGTTTTTAAACTTTTTAAAATGCAACTTTTCTTCTAAAAATACGTTAAAATTTAAATGCATAAAGCTCTCATTTAAAATGATTTTAAATATTATTTTGTAGATTTGAAATATGCGATTATTTCTTAGTCTTGCTCTAATTATACTCTCTTGTTCTGCAAATTCACAGCAGGATGGTATATGGATGCATCCAAACGAAGGCCAGTGGGATAAAGAAATTTTATATAAAATTGAACTTACGATGGGGGAAATGTTCTTTACAAAAGAAGGTTTCACTTATGTGTTAAACAATTTCAATGATAAAAAATCGCATGAAAATCATTCTAAATTAACAGATGATGGAACTATTAATTTTCAAATCATAAAATCTACTTTCATTGGTTCATCATGGAAAGGAGAGAAAACAGTTTCAAAACCTTCCAGTTTTTATAGAAATTATTTCAAAGGGAATGATCCTTTAAAATGGAAATCAAATCTTTACAGTTATCAAACTGTCGAATTCAAAAACTTTTATCCTAAAATTAACTTATTAATTGAAGGTAAAAATTCAAATTTGAAATACAGTTTTAATGTTTCACCTCAAGTTGATCCATCTATCATTCAATACAAAATAGAAGGATCAGACAAATATTACATTTCAGATAATGGTGATTTACATATAAAAAATCGTTTTGGAGAAATTATTGAACAAAAACCTATTGCTTGGAATTTTATAAATGGCGAAAAGAAATTTATTAAAGTAAAATTTAAATTAAAAAATGGAATAATATCATTTGAATTTCCTGAAAGTTATAATAAAAATGAAACTTTAATAATTGACCCAACCTTAACATTTTCAACATTTACAGGTGCTTCAATGGATAATTGGGGAATGACAGCAACTCCTGATTTAAATGGGAATTTATATGCTGGAGGTATAGTTTTCACGGGAACGGGAAGTTATCCTACTACAACTGGGGCTTTTGATATCACTTACAATGGAGGTACAAGTTTTAATTACATATTAAATGGTATTTCATATTTAACACCTGGATTTGATGTTGCTATTTCAAAATTCAATAGCAGTGGAACAAACTTAATTTATTCTACCTATCTTGGAGGTGATGGAAATGAAGCTCCACACAGTCTAGTTACAGATGTTAATGGTGATTTATATGTTTTAGGTGTTACGAGTTCTTCAAATTTCCCGGTTCTATCAAATGCTTTTGACAATTCATTCAATGGTGGACCTTATATTGCCGAAAATGAATTGGGCTATAATTCAGGTGCTGACTTGTATGTAACTCACTTTAATTCATCTGGTACTGCAATAGTTGGAGCTACTTATATTGGCGGCACAGGAACAGATGGGATTAACGTTGGAGATTTAAATTATAATTATGGTGATCCATTTAGAGGTGAAATTATTGTTGATAATTTAGGTTTTGTATATATTTCTAGTACAACTCAATCCATTGATTTCCCTACTGTCAATGCTGCCCAAAATTCTTTACAAGGGGCACAAGATGCAATTTTACTTAAAATAAATAGCTCACTTAGCAATATTTCATGGTCAAGTTATTTTGGGGGTTCAGGAAATGAATCAGGAAATTCTGTTCAGATTTCAAATGATGGGAAGGTATTTATGGCTGGTGGTTCAAATTCAAATACTTTACCTTTTTCAATCGGAGAAGATTTAACTTTTAATGGCGGCGTCTCAGATGGATATGTCACTAAGTTCAATGCCGGATCAGGTATAATTGAAACAGGAACATTTATGGGATTGAATGAGTATGATCAAGCCTATTTTGTTCAATTGGATTTAAATAACGATGTATATATCTACGGACAAACAGAAAGTAATTGGCCCATAACTTCAGGTTTATATGGAACCCCTAATTCTGGTCAATTTATTCGAAAATATGATTCAAATTTAACTTCAATAATTTGGACAACAATGATAGGTGCAGGCACTGGACATGTTGAAATATCACCTACAGCATTTTTAGTTTCAAATTGTTATGACATTTATATAACAGGATGGGGTGGTCAAATTAATTCGGATTATAGCAATCAAGCAAGATATAGTACAACTAATGGATTTCAAGTAACATCAGATGCTTTTCAATCTTCAACGAATGGAAACAATTTTTACATTGCACTTCTAGGATCGAATGCTTCTTCATTAAAATATGCAACTTTCATGGGTGGTGTTAATTCCAGTTTTAATCATGTGGATGGAGGTACTAGCCGATTTGACAAGAACGGAAAAATATACCATGCCGTTTGTGCTGCTTGCGGAGCTCAAATTCAAGGATTTACAACTACCCCTGGTGTATATTCACCAACCAATAATAGTCCAAATTGTAACTTAGCAGCTTTTAAGTTTGAATTAAATACAATTGAACCCATTGTAAGTGCTCCACAAACATACATTTGTATCCCACAACCAGCTGTTTTCAATAATAACAGTCAAAATGGAAATGCTTATCTATGGAATTTTGGAGATGGTACAACTTCAATAGCTAAAAATCCATCTCATTTATACAATTCAGCAGGAGTATACGATGTTACATTGGTCGTTTCAGATACAGCTGGATGTTTTGCAGCTGACTCGGTTACTTTTCAAGTGGATATTGGTGATTTTCAAGGAGGTGCAGTTCAGCCTACAACACCAGTTTGTAAAGGTGCTGGATATCAACTAGAAGCTTTTGGTGGCGCAAATTATTCTTGGGCTCCAACTGCTTTTTTGGATAATCCATTAAGTGCTACACCAATTGCTACTATTGATCAAACTACTAATTTTGATGTTATAGTAACTGATAGTTGTGGTAGTGATACGATTACAATAACATTAGAAGTATTTTCAACATACCCAACTGTAACTAATGATACATCTATTTGCATTGGTAATAACGTTCAAATTGGTGTTTTTGGTGCAGCATCTCAAAATTGGTCTCCTAGCAACACACTATCAAATAATACTTCCACTAATCCAATTGTAACTCCTCAAAATTCAACTTTGTACTATGTTCAAGGAATTACAGTAGATAATTGTAATTACATCGATTCAGTTTTAGTAAACGTATTTTATAACCCACCTATTCCCTTAATCCCTGATACTGCTAAATTATGCAAAGATGATACTGTTTTGGTCATTGTAAGTGGTGCTGATACTTATTTATGGTCACCAAATTCATCTATTAATACACTAGTCGGTGATTCAGTTTTAATTTCAACGAATACAAATCAATATTATTACTGTGATTTTACAAATGCGTGTGGAACTCTAACAGATAGCGTTTATTTAAAAATACAAATCCCAATAATAACTGCAGGCAATGATACGACAATTTGCCCAGGTACTGCAGCTAATTTATGGGCTAAAGGAGGAGAATCTTATAGTTGGAAACCTATAGTTTCAGTTAATAATCCTAGTTCAAATTCAACCAAAGTTTATCCTACTTCAAATACGATTTATTATGTTTTAGGTAAAGATAAATTTGGTTGTTCAGATACTGCATTTGTTCAAGTTAATTTATTTCCTCCTATCGATTTGCAAGCTAGTGCTGATATTTATGCATTTATGGGTAATATCGTTGAATTAACTGCAAATTCAAGTGTAATAGGAAATTATGTTTGGTCACCTAATAATCATTTAAGTTGTGAAAATTGTCAAACTACTAATGCAAATCCAGATCAAAATTTCACCTACA
>CALPUT020000007.1 GCA_943326825.2 Chryseobacterium gleum
GTGATCCCGCTGGGATTCGAACCCAGGACCCATACATTAAAAGTGTATTGCTCTACCAACTGAGCTACGGAATCTAAAATTTTATGTCAAAAAAAAAAGAGTAAGAAATCATCACTTTCGTTTTGTTTCTCACTCTGTTTTGTGATCCCGCTGGGATTCGAACCCAGGACCCATACATTAAAAGTGTATTGCTCTACCAACTGAGCTACGGAATCTAATATTATATTTAGCATATCGCCGTTGCGAATACGCGTGCAAAGATAGGTACATTATTTAAATCTGCAAGTGTTTAAAACATCTTTTTTTGTTTTTTTTAACTTAACAAATATATAACATTGAAAATCAACAATTAATATCTGGTAAACATTTTAAGATATTTCGCAAATTCTTAACTAAAAGTTAGTGTTTCATTTAAAAAAGCAGGTTTCCCTACTTTTTTAAAGATATTTAATCAGATTTTTGATCTTAATGAAGTCCATCCTCCCCCATTCTCAACTTGACTAAATCCATTCGATTTTAAAATCGCTTTGGCAGATCCGCTTCTCATTCCAGAAGCGCAGCAAGTGATAACTGGTTTGTCTTTTTTTAATTTATTCATTGTATTGTTCAATGATTGTAAAGGCATATTAATTGAACCTTTAATATGTCCTGAATTATATTCGGCTGGTGTTCTCACATCAACAATAACAGCTCCATTCTGCATCAATTCTTTAAAATCCACAGATTTAATTCCAAATAAATTACTTAAAAATCCCATATTTTTTTTTTTATTAATAGTTACCATTAACATCTAACCATGAACCACCATTCTCACATTCAATTCCCATACTTTTTAAGTAATGAGTTGCTTGACCACTTCTACCTCCACTAGCACAACATAAAATCAAGGGTTGTGATAATGCTTTTAACTCTTCAATTCTTTCTTGAATTTCATTTAAAGGAATATTCAAAGAGTTTGCTACATGTCCACCAGAATATTCAGATCTTGTTCTTACATCTACTATTGTCATAACGTTTAATTTTTTTGACAAAGTTAAATTCAAAAAAGATTCTGTTTTGTAGCTTAAGTTACACTATAAAAAAACGAGGTAAAGATTTAACTCTACCTCGCTCCTTTTTCAATTTAGTTATTATTAGAAAATATTCTTCTGAGCTAAATATTCATCTAATGCTGTTATGTCTGCATAGAGTACTTCTCTCGCTTTACTTCCTTGGAATGGACCAATGATGTTAAAACCTTCTAATTGATCAACGATACGTCCTGCCCTATTGTAACCTAATTTCAATTTACGTTGTAATAAACTTGCTGAACCTTGTTGGTGCATTACAACAATTCTTGCTGCATCTGCAAACATTGGATCCAATTCGTTAGTATCAAAATCTCCACCAGCTTCTGCACCTTCACCAACATATTCTGGTAATAATAATGCTTCTGGATAAGCTCTTTGATTTCCAATGAATTCACAAATAGCTTCTACTTCAGGTGTATCTACAAATCCACATTGAATACGAACCAATTCAGAACCGCTCATTATCAACATATCTCCACGTCCAATCAATTGATCCGCACCTGAACCATCGAGAATTGTTCTAGAATCGATTTTAGACAATACTCTAAACGCAATACGAGCAGGGAAATTGGCTTTAATCATACCTGTAATTACGTTTACAGAAGGTCTTTGAGTAGCTACGATTAAATGAATACCAACCGCACGTGCCAACTGCGCAATACGAGCAATCGGATGTTCGATTTCTTTTCCAGCTGTCATAATTAAATCAGCAAACTCATCAATCAATACCACAATGTATGGCATATATCTATGTCCCTTTTCTGGATTTAATTTACGTGCAATAAACTTCGTATTGTATTCTTTAATCGTCCTAACTTGAGCTTGTTTCAATAATTCATATCGATCATCCATTTCAATACATAATGAATTCATCGTGTTAACCACTTTAGATGTATCCGTTATAATTGCATCACCTTCACCAGGAAGTTTAGCTAAGAAATGCCTTTCAATTCTATTAAACAAAGTCAACTCCACTTTCTTCGGATCGACCAATACAAACTTAACCTGAGCAGGATGTTTCTTATATAGAATAGAAACCAATATTGCATTCAAACCTACCGATTTACCTTGACCTGTTGCCCCAGCAACTAGTAAGTGAGGCATTTTCGTTAAATCGAACATGTATGTTTCGTTCGTAATCGTTTTACCAATTACAACTGGTAATTCATAGTCACAATTTTGGAATTTTTCTGAAGCAATCAACGATCGCATTGGTACCATTTCTGGATTACTGTTTGGCACTTCAATACCAATTGTTCCTTTACCCGGAATAGGTGCAATAATTCGAATTCCAAGTGCACTTAAACTTAAGGCGATATCATCTTCTAAGTTTTTAATTTTAGAAATACGAACACCTGGTGCTGGAATAATTTCATAAAGTGTAACTGTTGGTCCAACCGTTGCTTTAATTTTTGCAATGTCTATTTTATAATGAGAAAGAGTTTCAACAATTTTATTTTTATTGTCTTCAAGTTCTTGTTTATTAATATTGATTCCAACTTTACCGAAATCTTTTAATAAATCAATCGGAGGTAAAACATAACTTGCTAAATCCAATGTTGGATCGTAATCACCATATTCAGTTCTTAAATCATCTAATTCATCTGTTGATAATTCGGCTTCAACTGGCGCTACAGAAATAGAGAAATCTTCAGAATCAGAAATAGAATCTTCTAGAAGAGGTTCTGACAAAGCATTTTCAGGAACATTAATTTCAAAATCACTTTCAAAAGGAACTTCCTTTTTAACTTCAACTTGTTTGATCGTTATTTCTAATTCTGAATCACTTAAATCGCCTTCATCATCATCTTCTTCAATTTCATCATCGTCATCATCGAAGAAAATTTGCGCTTTTGATTCTTTTTTGATTTCATTGTCTTTAATTGTATTCACGACATTAAAATCAGTTGGATTTACTGTATGAGAAGTTCTGATGACATTATCTTCAGTTGCCAATTTGACATCGTTTTTACCAAATAAACGATTAAAGTATTCAGTAAAATTTGGATTAAAAAGGATTACAATAATTAGATATAGTAATCCTAAAAACAACATAAACCCTCCAAAACCTCCAATTGTAAGACTTAACCAATTATTGATGTGATAACCAAAAGAACCACCTAAATAATTCACCTGATTTGCGAAAAACCCTAAAAATAATGAAGACCAAACCATAAACAATATCGTGATTGAATATGATCTTCTAATCGGCAATAAAACGATATTAAAAACAATTTTAACACCTGAAATAAAGATTAAAAATGGAATTCCAAATGATGAAATACCAAACCATTTGTAGATTAACAAATGAGAAGTCCAAGCTCCAAATTTCCCTAACCAGTTAGAAACAGGCTCTTCACTTCCATCAAATAAAAATTCAAATAATCCCTTCTCTAAAACTCGATCTTGATCTACTTTCCATGTGAAAAGATAAGACAAACATGCTAAAAACATGTAAAATGAAAGCAATACTAAGCCCACACCAATTGATGTTCTTACTTTTTTCTTATCAAATCTATCCGAAAGATTACTAATAGGATTCTTAATTGAAATAGGCTTTTTAGATTTCTTATCTACCTTTTTTTCAACTACTTCCTCTTCATTATCTTCTTTTCTTCTATATTCGTTTTCCTGTGTCATAATTTGGAATATCTTACGAAGATAACGAAGATACACAGTCGACATTTTACTTATTTTATTATCTATAAACACTGAAGTGTTGATTTTGTTGAAATCAGATTGAATTAAGAAAATAGAAGTAAACTACAGTTTTTTATTTTGTGTAAACTGATATTAATTAAAATATTAAAAAATAAAAATTAGATCTTAATAGAATTTGAAGTCACAAATATGACCTAGGAAAATAATGATTCTTGTAAGATTTAAATTACGTTAAGTAAATTAGGAAGCTACGAAATGCTATTGCAGTAGATCACCTAATTTGTAGTATTTTAAATCTGGAAAGGATTAATATTTTCCAAGTCTTGAACTTTTTTTTGGTTCTTTCTTTTGGTTCAAGCCAAAAGAAAGAACGTTTAATAATTTTAAAAGAAAAATGAAATTTGAGATTTTACTACATAAAATCTTATTTTTGCATTATGCGTATTGATATACTTACAGTTCTTCCAGAATTATTAGAAAGTCCATTTGCAGCTTCTATCATGAAGCGTGCACAAGATAAAGGATTGGTTGAAATTCACATCCATAATATTCGTGATTATTCGACAAATAAACATCGAAATGTAGATGACTACCAATATGGTGGAGGTGCAGGAATGGTGATGTCGATTGAACCAATTGCAGCAGCGATTGAAAAGTTGAAAAGCGAAAGAACATATGATGAAATCATCTATATGTCGCCTGATGGTGAATTATTAGAACAACCCTTATGTAATTCCTTATCACTTAAAGGAAATTTAATGATTCTTTGCGGTCATTATAAAGGTGTGGACGAGCGAATTCGCGAACATTATATTACAAAAGAAATTTCAATAGGTTCATATGTTTTGTCAGGAGGTGAATTAGCAGCTGCAATTGTTGTAGATAGTGTTGTTCGATTGATTCCAGGCGTTTTAAACGATGAAACTTCTGCGTTAACAGATTGTTTTCAAGATGGATTATTATCTCCTCCAGTTTATACGCGTCCTCCTGAATTTAACGGATGGAAAGTTCCTGAAATATTATTATCCGGAGATTCAGCAAAAATTGATCAATGGAGAGAAGATCAAGCAATTGAACGAACAAAATTAAAACGACCAGATTTACTAAAATAGTAAAATACAAAAATGAATACTTTAGAAAAATCAATTGAAACATTAAAAGCTGGAGGTGTTATCCTTTACCCTACTGATACAATTTGGGGAATTGGCTGCGATGCAACAAATGAAGAAGCTTGTCAAAAAATCAATCAAATTAAAAATAGACCGGCAGAAAAAAGTTTTATCATTCTTGTCGATAGTTTTCAAATGGTTGAAAAATACATACCTGATTTTCCTTCCGTTTGTTATGATTTAGCTGATTTTGCTGAAAAACCACTTACAATTATCTATCCTGATGCAAAAGGAATTGCAAAATCAATAATTGCTGAAGATGGTTCTGTTGGAATCAGAATCACAAAAGATGTAAATTGTTTGAAGCTAATTAAATCAATTAAAAAACCAATTGTTAGTACATCTGCAAACATATCAGGACAGCCTTTTCCGAAAAATTTCTCTGAAATCGATTCAAGTATCAAACAAAATGTAGATTCAACGCTTGAAGAACGTTTAACAGAAAACATGACATCTCCATCTCAGATTATTAAAATTGGAATTGATGGTTCTGTGAAAATTATTAGAAGTTAATTTCATTTTATTCTGCTTAACATTCTTTAACAACCTAGTAGTAACAAGTGATATTTCAGTTTCGTTATATTCGCATTAGGAATTTTAAAAACAAAATACATTCAACATGAAAAGCAATCTTAAAAACATTAGTTTAGGACTACTAGGTGGAATGTTACCACTTGGTGCTTACTTAATTTTACACTCTTCAAATCCAATCGATAATACAGATAAAGTATTCGATGGAAAAAATTCGATTGGACAGTTTACAGGTCTTGACGGTTTAACTATGAATTCGGAAAGTTTTGTCGAAGCTTCAGAAAACTCACTCAATTCAGTAGTGCATGTCACCACGAAAGTAGTTACTACAAATTTTCAACGAGATTTATTTTCTGAATTTTTCTACGGTCCTGGTGCTGGAGGTAAAGAATTCAAACAATTTGGTTCTGGATCTGGTTCTGGTGTAATCATTTCTTCACAGGGTTATATCGTTACAAATAATCACGTAATTGATAATGCGAGTGAAATTGAAGTGATATTAAATGACAATTCTAAATATACAGCTAAAATTATTGGAACAGATCCATCAACAGATATAGCTGTTTTAAAAATAGAAGGTTCTAATTTCAAAGCAATCCCAATGGGAAATAGCGATGAAGTAAGAGTTGGTCAATGGGTTCTTGCAGTTGGGAACCCTTTCAATTTAACATCAACAGTAACGGCTGGTATTGTATCTGCAAAAGCTAGAAATATTAATTTATTATCCGATCGAACAAATTCTAATGTTGTTCCGATTGAATCTTTTATCCAAACAGATGCAGCGGTTAACCCTGGGAACAGTGGTGGCGCTTTGGTTAACACTAAAGGAGAATTAATAGGAATCAATACAGCCATCGCTTCACAAACAGGAAGTTATTCTGGATATTCATTTGCAATCCCAGTGAATTTAGCTCAAAAAGTAATCAGTGATATTATTGATTACGGGATTGTTCAACGTGCATTTTTAGGAGTTCAAATAGCTGATATTAATCAAGAAATTAAAGAGAAAAATAGCCTTCCAAATTTAAAAGGAGTTTTCATTTCTAAAGTTACAGAAGATGGAAGTTGTGATAAAGCAGGTATTAAAGATGGAGCTGTTATTCTAAAAATCGGATCGAAAGAAGTTAATTCAGTTGCTGCATTACAAGAAGAAATTGGAAAAAGAAGACCTGGTGATAAAGTTTCAGTTACCGTTCGAGAAAAAGATGGAGATGAATCAATCAAAGAAATCGTATTAAGAAATGCTGAAGGTGAAGCGAAATTAGTTTCAAAGACGGAAGTTCAAAAAAACATGGCGTTAGGTGCAACTTTTATTGATTTATCGAGTAAAGACAAAAAAGAATTAAATATCAATAGCGGAATAAAAATACAAACACTTGGAGCAGGGAAATTAAAATCAATTGGACTGCGAGAAGGAGATGTAATAGTAAAAGTAAACAATGAAGTCATTGAAACAGTTGAACAATTGACTACAAAATTGAACAATCAGGGAAATAGAGGAATTTTGTTAGAAATTATTACACAGAGTGGAATGCGTGAGTTTAAAGGATTTGGGTTGTAAATTTTCGAAAGGCATGGTTTTTGATGTTAAGCAAATATTAAAAATTATCTAAAATTTATTTGGATTACACTGTATTTTCACCGTAACTTTGTATCGATTTTCCAATTATATATTAAAAACAGGAGGACAAGAAGAGAATGAGACAGCTTAAAATTACGAAGTCGATTACTAATCGTGAGAGTCAATCACTTGACAAGTACTTACAAGATATTGGTAAAGAGGAGTTGATAACTGCAGAGGAAGAAGTTGAGCTGGCAAGAAAGATCAGAAACGGTGATCAAAAAGCTTTAGAGAAATTAACTAGAGCAAATTTACGTTTCGTAGTTTCTGTTGCTAAACAATATCAGAATCAAGGTTTAACACTTCCGGATTTAATTAATGAAGGAAATTTAGGATTAATAAAAGCTGCTCAAAAATTTGATGAAACTCGTGGATTCAAATTTATTTCTTACGCAGTTTGGTGGATTCGTCAATCTATCTTACAAGCATTAGCTGAGCAAGCTCGTATCGTTCGTTTACCTTTAAATCAAGTTGGTTCTTTAAATAAAATCAACAAAGCATTTTCGAGATTAGAGCAAGAATTCGAAAGGCCACCATCAGCTGAAGAGTTAGCAGAGGCCTTAGAAGTTCCTGAAGACAAAATTAAAGAAAGTTTAAGCGTTTCTGGTCGTCATGTATCAATGGATGCTCCTTTATCTTCAGCAGAAGACGGTGGAACATTAATGGATGTAATGGCAAATACAGATTCTCCAAAAGCGGATCATGTATTAATGGCTGAATCGTTACAAAAAGAAATTGAACGTTCATTAAGTACTTTAACTGATAAAGAAAGAGAGATCATTCGTTTATTCTTTGGAATCGGAATGAATCACGGATTAACATTAGAGGAAATCGGAGCGAAATTCAATTTGACAAGAGAACGTGTTAGACAAATCAAGGAAAAAGCAATCCGAAGATTGAGACACACATCTCGAAACAAATTACTGAAAGCTTATTTAGGATAAAGAAAAGGCTGTCGACGCGAGTTGACAGCCTTTTTTGCTTTATTCTTTTTTAATTATCCAAATATATTAACATCAAAAAAAACAAAATGGCAACTGATTTAGGTTACGAAACAGTTTTAAAATCTCACGTTGAAAGAGAACGTGCTGCAGTTAAACTTTCTAGTAAAGTAGGAGAACTTTTATATGACAAAGGAATTGAATTAGTATTATTCCGTAATCATTTAACTGATATTACTATTTCAGAAATTTTAAACTTACACGAATATGCTCGTGAAGTAGTAAACAAACCAATCGATGTTTTCACTACATCTGAATTGGCTGAAGAAATTTTAAATTTAAATTTCGCTCCTGCAAAAATCGATATCGGTAAATTAGCAAGTGAATGGTTAGTTGAAAAAGATAGTTATTCTTCAAAAGCAAATTTCTTATTAGGTAAATTAGAAAATATTGGAAGTTCAGCAAGTGATGATTTAGAACCAAGAGATGTTGTATTATATGGTTTTGGTCGTATTGGTCGTTTAGCAGCTCGTGAGTTAATCAAACAAGCTGGAAAAGGTCAACAATTAAGATTAAGAGCTATAGTAACACGTGGAAACTCTGACGCTGAAATTATTAAAAGAGCTGCTTTATTAAGAAATGATTCTGTTCACGGAGCATTTAAAGGAACTGTTCAGGAAGATTTAGCGAATAAAACAATCGTGATTAATGGACAAGTTGTAATCTTAATTGATGCAAAAAATCCAGAAGATATCGATTATACTGCTTACGGAATCAACAATGCATTGGTAATTGACAATACTGGAGTTTTCACAAACCGTGAAGCTTTATCTCGTCACTTACAAGCAAAAGGAGTTTCTAAAGTTATCTTAACTGCTCCAGGAAAAGAAATTCCAAATATCGTTTACGGAATTAACCAAGGTGAAATAGATTTAGAAAAAGAAAATATTTTCTCAGCAGCATCTTGTACAACAAATGCAATTTCTCCTATCTTAAAAGTAGTTAACGATAAATTAGGAGTTGTTAAAGGGCACATTGAAACAGTTCACGCTTACACAAATGACCAAAACTTATTAGATAACATGCATAAATCATCTCGTAGAGGACGTTCTGCTGCTATCAATATGGTTATTACTTCTACTGGTGCTGGTGCAGCAGTAACTAAAGTAATTCCTCATTTAAAAGATAAATTAACTGCAAATGCTGTTCGTGTGCCAACTCCAAATGGTTCATTAGCAATTTTAAGTTTACAATTGGACAAAAAAACTTCAGTTGAAGAAATCAATGCAATTATAAAACATGCAGCTTTAAATGGAGATTTAGTAAATCAAATTTATTACTCATTCGATCCTGAATTAGTTTCTTCTGATATTATTGGAAATACGTGTTGTTCAGTTTACGATTCTAAAGCAACTATCGTTTCTCCAGATGGAGAAAACGTTGTTTTATACGCATGGTATGATAACGAATTTGGATATACTAAACAAGTGATTCGTTTAGCGAAACATGTTGCTAAAGTAAGAAGAGCAATTTACTATTAATCAATAGTATTAAACCTTAAAAAAATCCCGTTCTATTTAGTTTGAACGGGATTTTTTTATGTCTTAATCTTGAATTAAATCCCCATCGAGAACTATCGCTTTTGAAAGTTGAATTGGAATTTTTTCTTTGAATAAATACTTTTTTTGCACTGATTCAAATGGACGATAAATGTAATATAGGGCATTATCATAGATTTCAATTTTATCAACGTATCGATATTTCAAAGGAATCGATTCCATTAATTCACCTGAATTTGGATTGATGCGTCTAATCGAAGAATAACCATCGACGTCAAATAAAGCATAAATTTGTCCTGTCACACGATCTTGAATTAAGTGTTTTTTCCAACCAGTTTGTTTTGGAAAATAATGATGGTAAATCGAAATACTATCAATCATTTTACCTTCGTTATTAAATCGATACATCAAATCTTTATAGTAATCAAAAATAAATAAAGTGTCATTTCGATGAAACATCGGCGCATACAATTGTTTATAATATACAGACTGCGTAAAATAATTAGCTCCTACCCAAATTTGAGCATCAATTCCGGTTTCTTGTTCTTTTTGCTTTGCCCATAATTTCGTACGAACATCAACCCATTTATATTCTGCCCGATATAACTCCATCATAAAATCATCAGTAATTGTGACAATTTTAGAATAAGTTGAATCTAATTGATCAAATGAATAATAATTCATAGATGGATAATCCTTATTAAAATCAGATAAATAATACTTTGTATAATTAGAATCCAAAATTGGAGCTAAGTATTTCATAAAGTATTCTTTTTCTAACTTCGCAATTCCAATCTTAGCATTTGAAATATAAATACCATAAACTGATTTCTCACAAATCACATGAGGATTTCCTCTAAAATCTTTTCTTAATTCAACTGCATGATCATCAATTGGAATTGTAGAAATGATATTTCTTCCATCATACAATACAACATCACTCCCCTTTTTCAACGTTTTAGGATATGTCAATAATATATAATTCCCATCTGGTAATACTTCAAAATCAGCAACACTGACATATTCAGAAGTAAATATTTTCTCTGGAACTCCTTCAGGACGAATCGTTACAACTTCAATTTCATTGATCTTGATAGGAAGCATTTCAAATACACGTTTAACTGTATCTAAATATTTTCTAGATTTTTCAAGAAGTTGATCAGAAGTATTCATGAAAACTTGATGCGTAAAACCTAATTCATATTGTTTATTCGTTTGAACTTTAAAATAAAATATTCCTTTAGAATTTGATTTAAGATCAACCACTTGATTGTCAAATTTGATTTTCACTTTGACGTTTGAAATCGAATCTTTAGTCTGTTTATTTAAAACAATTCCTTTTACTACCAAAGAATCTTGGGAATGTGAATAAAAAGAAAAAAAGACTATTAATAAGAGCAGATAGTGATATTTCATCATTGATATTTATAGTTAGATGAGATCAAATAAAAAATTCCATAAAAATGTTGTCAGAAAAATATAATAATTTAGGAATTTTAACCATTCAAGAAATATAAGGTCATATAAAAAAGATTCATTCGGATCAAAAATAAAATAGTTTAAAAAAAATACAACTTATATGACCTAATAATAGCTTATAACTTATCCCGTATTTTAATCGGGATGGTTCAAAAAACAAAAAAGCTGCCCGTTAAGGACAGCTTCATTAAAATTATATGAATTATCTTAAACAGTTAAACACCATCCAAAAGTATCTTCAATTTTTCCTGCCTTTAAATCATCTAAATATTTTTGAATTTTATTTGAGAAAGTTCTTGTTTCAACTCCTGGTAAATCTAATACCTCATCTCTAAAACCAATTTTAACAATATGTGCAATCGTAGCAGCAGTTCCAGCACCGAAAACCTCAGTAATAGAACCATCTTTGATTCCATTCACCACTTCTTCAACAGAAACTTTTCTTTCTTCTACTTTCATTCCCCAAGAGTGAGCAACTTCAATAACAGAACGTTTAGTTGTTCCTCTCAAAATAGTATCAGATTCTTCAGAAGGTGTAACCAAAACTCCATTTATAACAAATACAATATTCATTGTACCTGATTCTTCAATGTATTTATGTTCAATTCCATCTGTCCAAACTAATTGGTGGAAACCTTGTAATTGACCTTGTTTTGCTGGGTATAAAGCAGCACCATAGTTCCCTGCAGTTTTAGCTCTACCTACTCCACCTCTAGATGCTCTTGTATAATGTTCTTCAATTTTAACTCTAACTGGCTCAGAATAATAAGCTCCTACAGGACAAGCGAAAATCAAAAATTTATATGTTTCTGAAGGACGAATTCCAATAAAATCATCTGTTGCAAATAAGAAAGGTCTTAAATACAAAGAATAACCTTCACGATTTGGAATCCAATCGCTTTCTATTTCAACAAATTTCCGAATCAATTCGACAAACATATCTTCAGGAATCACTGGCATACACATACGCTCGCAAGATTCTTTGAAACGCTTTGCATTTAAATCTGGTCTAAAAAGAGTTACTTTTTGTCCGTCTTCTGATTTATTTGCTTTCATACCTTCAAAGATCGATTGACCATAATGAATCGCAGAAGTAGCTGGATGTAAAGATAAATTAGCGAAAGGCATTATTTCAGGGGTTTGCCATTCACCATTTTTGTAATCCATCACAAGCATGTGATCAGAAAACACTTTACCAAAAGGTAAGTTCTCCCAATCAACGTCGTTAATATGTGAAGTCTGTGTTGGGGTAACTTTAATTGTAATTGCTTCGTTTAACATATCATAAATATTCTAATCGCGAATATAAACAGAAAGATTGAGTGTTTAAAGTTATTATATAACATCTTTTGAAATATTTTTGTTTATTTTGAAGTGTAATAAGTAGGATTTTGGAAAAGAGTAAAGAAATATTAAAAAATATTTGGAGTTTTAATTCCTTCCGCCCTTTTCAAGAAGAAATTGTCGACAATGCTATTTATGGGCATGACACTCTCGCCTTACTTCCAACAGGAGGTGGAAAATCAATTTGTTTTCAAGTCCCAGGACTTGCTCGTGAAGGAATTACTATCGTTATTTCTCCTTTAATAGCATTGATGCAAGATCAAGTTAAAAATCTCCAATCAAAAGGAGTTCGTGCAAAAGCAATTATCAGTGGAATGAGTTATCGAGAAATTGATATTACGCTTGACAACGCTCGGTTTGGTGGTCTCGATTTTTTATACACTTCTCCGGAACGATTAAAATCAAAACTATTTATTGAGCGATTCAAAGCTATGAATGTCGGCTTAATTGTCGTTGATGAAGCGCATTGTATTGCAGAATGGGGACATGATTTCAGACCTTCATACTTAGAGATTTCAAAACTACGAGAAATTCATCCAACTGTTCCAATTATTGCGGTTACTGCAACAGCAACGAAAGAAGTTCAAACTGAAATAATTCAATCTTTAAAACTTAAAAATGCTCGAATATTCCAAAGTTCATTTTTAAGAGCCAATTTAAGTTATGAAGTCGATGAAACAGAGAATAAAGTAAGAGATATTTTACAGTTTTGTCAAAATCATCCTAATCAAACGGGTATCATCTATTGTCAGACTCGAAAAAGTGTTAAAGAGATTGCCAAATTGTTGCATGCAAGTAAGTTTCCTGTTGGAATTTATCATGGTGGAATGAGTAGTGAAGATCGAAAATTAATGCTTGAATCTTGGATGAATAATTCACTTCGAATAATAGTTGCCACAAATGCTTTTGGAATGGGAATTGACAAACCAGATGTTCGATTTGTTTTGCATTATGAGTTTCCAAATAACCTAGAGGCCTATTTTCAAGAAGCTGGTAGAGCTGGTCGAGATGAAAAAAATGCTCGAGCAATTGTTTTTTGGGAACAACATGATTTATCTAATTTAAAGGAACGAATTGACAATCAGTTCCCACCAGTTGAAACTGTTAAAATAACGTATAGAGCTCTTTGCAATTATTTAAAAATTGCAATTGGTTCAGGAGAAAATGAAACCTATCATTTTGAAATTAATGATTTAATAAAGAAATTTCAATTAAATCCAATCGATACTTATCAATCTTTTAAATTACTTGAAATTAACAATGACATTGTTTTTTCGGAAGGTGTTTTTCACCCAACAAAAATTAGAATTGCAATAGGAAATAAAGAACTATATAGTTTTCAGATAAAATATGAACGATTATCACCTATTATAACACTTTTATCAAGAAGTTATCCTGGAATTTTCAATGATTACTTTGAAATAAATGAATTTGAATTTAGCAAACGATTGAAGATTACTCCAATTGAAATTACGAATCAACTAAAAGAATTAGAAAAGTTTGGTATTTTAGATATTTCATGGAAATCATCTTTGCCAACTGTCACTTTATTGCATGAGCGTCTTCCAGATGATTACATTAAGCTTACTCCAGAAACGTATTTTAAACGAAAAGAAAAAGCTAATTATAGACTTCAACAAGCAATTGATTATTTAACAAAACCTAATTGTCGTTTGGTCCAACTTCTTACTTATTTTGATCAACCAGTTGAAAATTGTGGGAAATGCGATGTTTGTAAAGCAATTAATCAATCATCTAATTCAGAATTTAATTTAAGAGAGGAATTAATTGCATTTCTAAATTCACCCAAAGAATTTGATGAGATCCTTGAAAATTTCAACATCAATAAAAAAATTATCATCGAAGAACTTCAAGCATTGCTAGTTGATCAACTAATTCAGGAAAATGATGGTATATTTAGTAGTCTATAATAATTGAAGTTTTAAGGATAGAAAAGATGTCATTTTATCTTTATATATATTTTTAATCATTTAGCTTTTTAAATCAAACTATCAATAATTATATTTAATTTCGTCAAAAAATAGCACATTTTAGAATGTTAATTCAAGTTGTAAAATCAAAAATTCATCGTGTAAAAGTTACACAAGCTGATTTAAATTATATTGGAAGTATAACCATTGATGAAGAACTAATGGATTCATCCAATTTAATTGAAGGAGAAAAAGTTCAAATTGTAAACATCAATAATGGTGAGCGATTTGAAACATATGTCATCAAAGGTGAACGAAAAAGCGGTACAATTTGTTTAAACGGTCCTGCTGCAAGAAGAGTAGCAACTGGAGATGTCATTATCATAATTGGTTACGGATACATGGAATTTGAAGAAGCAAAATCGTTCAAACCATGTTTAGTATTTCCAAATGAAGAAACAAATCAACTAGATTAAGATGTCCAAAAAACTGATATTGACACTCGTTAAAACAGTTTTACCTTTGTTTCTTGGAGCATATCTTATTTGGCATTCTTTCAGTAGTATGTCATCTAAAGAAGAAATTGAATTTTATAAATTCATTCATGAAGCAAATTATTTTTGGATAATAATCGCCACCATTTTTGGTTTTCTAGCTTATTTATCAAGAGCTTTTAGATGGAATTATTCCTTAGAAGCAATTGGTTATAAATCAAAATTTTGGAATCGTTACCATGCTATTATGATTGGTTATTTGATAAATTTAACCATTCCACGAGCAGGCGAAGCATCACGATCAGCTATGTTATATCGTTCAGATGGTGTTCCCTTCTCTAATTCTTTTGGAACAATAATAGCAGAAAGAGCTGTAGATTTAATCCTTTTAGTTTGTATTGCATTTTTTACAGCATTTATTGGTTACAATGATTTCTTTGAATTAAAAAGTCAAATCGAAAGCTATTTTAGCGGAGGGAAATCTTCTGAAAATGGTGATCTAATAAAATCAATAATCAAAATCTTAATTGGAGCATTTGGAGTTATTGCTTTTGTAATCATTCTATTCAAGCCGACCATTAGAGCAAAAGTTTTCAATTTCACTAAAAGTGTATTGACAGGATTGTTATCAATTTTTAAACTTAAGAATCCATTCAGATATATATTTCATTCACTATTCATTTGGGTTTGTTATATTTTAATGTTTTACGTTACTTTTTATAGTTCACCGATTACAGCCGAAATTCCTTTAAAAGGAATTTTAATCGCATTTATTGCTGGTTCTCTAGGAGTAATTCTTACGAATGGAGGAATAGGTACCTACCCTATTTTAGTTGGATTAGTTGTTGCTTTTTACATCAAAGATCAATATTCTGATTCTAATGTTGCATTTGGAATTGGAAATGCATTAGGTTGGATTATTTGGTTATCTCAAACAATTTTAATGGTACTTTTAGGTGTAATTTCATTTATATTATTGCCGAAAAATTATTCTCCCGAAAAAGATGAACAGACTGAATTACATACAATCGAAGATCGTAACGATTGAAGAAGCTTTAAGAAAAGTTGAGACTTGGCGATTAAAAAATGAAAAAATTGTTTTCACCAATGGTTGTTTCGATATACTTCACAAAGGGCATGTTACCTATTTAGCAAAATCAGCAGATTTAGGGAAGAGATTAATCGTTGCTTTGAATACTGATCAATCAGTTAAAAATCAAGGTAAAGGAGAAAATCGTCCTATTAATCCCCAAGATGCTCGTTTATTGGTTTTAGCCGGATTGGGATTTATCGATATGGTGATATTATTTGATGATCAAACGCCCATAAAATTGATTGAGCAGCTAATGCCTGATGTATTAGTAAAAGGTGCTGATTATGATCCAAACGAAAAAAATAAAGATTCTAAAAAATATATTGTAGGTTCTGAAGTTATTCTAGCGAATAAAGGCGAAGTAAAGGTGATCGATTTAGAAGATGGATTTTCAACTACTTCAATCATTGAAAAAATGAAGAAATAAAAAAACGTTGATTAAGTAATCTTAACCAACGTTTTTGAACTTTATAGAATTATTTCTTAATGTCCTAAAGCAGCTAAATATCTCTCTGCATCTAAAGCAGCCATACATCCAGTTCCAGCAGCAGTAATTGCTTGTCTGTAACTTTTATCAGCTGCATCACCAGCAACAAATACACCTGGCACATTTGTTAACGAAGTTCCTGGTTTTTCATATTTAATATAACCTGTTTCATCTAAATTGATGAAATCCTTGAAGATATCAGTATTCGGTTTGTGACCTATAGCAACAAAGAATCCGGTACATGGAATTACTTTTTCTTCTTGCGTTACAGAATTTTTAACTTTTACTCCAGTTACCAATTCATCTCCTAAAACTTCAACTGTGTCTGTACTGAATAAAATTTCAATATTTGGTGTGTTTTTAACACGGTCAGCCATAATTTTTGAAGCTCTAAATTCCTCTTTACGAACCAACATTGTAACTTTCGTGCACAATTTAGATAAGTAATGAGCTTCTTCGCAAGCAGAATCTCCAGCACCAACAATTACTGTTTCTTGACCTCTATAAAAGAAACCATCACAAACAGCACAAGCAGAAACTCCTCCTCCACTTAACAAATATTTTTGTTCACTTTCTAACCCTAGATATTTAGCAGATGCTCCTGTAGAGATAATAATAGTTTCAGCATGAATTTCTTTTCCGTCTTCTACCCAACATTTATGAATTGGACCAGAAAAATCAACTTTATTAATAAAACCAAAGCGAATATCAGCTTCAAAACGTTTTGCTTGAGCTTCTAACTCCATCATCATTTCTGGACCTGTAATTCCTTGAGGATATCCCGGGAAATTTTCAACTTCATTTGTTGTTGTCAATTGTCCTCCAGGTTGCATCCCTTGATATAAAACAGGTTTCATATCTGCACGAGCAGCATATATTGCAGCAGTATAACCAGCAGGTCCTGAACCAATAATTAAACATTTTACTTTTTCTATTTCCATGATTGAATTATTTCTTATTTTCTTATTTCAATTACAAAAATAGCTAATTATGATTATTAGAAACAATAAATTTAAAAAAATGAAACAAGTTAGGATTTCAAGAATTTAAAATTATATTAATAGTTATAAAAAGTATTTTATTAATAAAACTAGGTGTAAATCTGTCTTTTTAATTAAAATCCCACTTAAAACATTAGTAATAACACAAAATTATTTCAAGTAAACAACTCATCATTAGGACTCTAATTAAAATATCAAATTTCGCACTACTTAACTTATCTAATCTATTTTGAATTTCGAATAAAAGGACGTACTTTTGTACCCCGATTTTCTCAACAATGATGCTCGAAACAGAATACGAAGTAAAACAATTATATCCCTTTCAAAAGTCTACTGTAGATACGATCTTATCAGAGCTTGAAAAAAATGGAAAAAATTTCAATTTATTATTTCAACTTCCCACTGGTGGAGGAAAAACAGTCATATTTTCTGAAATAGCAAAAAGCTTTATTGAAAAAACTGGTGAAAAAGTTTTAATCTTAACGCATAGAATTGAGTTATCAGTTCAAACCTCAAAACAATTACATGGTATTGAAGTAAATAACATGATTGTTAATAGTGAAGTGAAATCAATAAAAAATCAAGATGATTACACTTGTTACATCGCTATGGTGGAAACATTAAATAATCGACTTCAAGAGAACGAAAATTTTTTAGAAGGAATTGGTTTAGTGATTGTTGATGAGGCTCATTACAATAGTTTTAGAAAAATATTTCAGTTCTATAATGAAGCTAATATTTTAGGGGTAACAGCTACTCCATTAAGCAGTAACCGTGCACTTCCATTAAACGATAATTACAACAAATTAATTGTTGGTGAAAGTATAATGTCCTTAATTGAAAAAGGATATTTATCAGATGCTGAAACATTTACATATGACGTAAATTTACATGGACTGAAAATTGGTTCAAATGGTGATTTCACAGTGAACAGTTCTGATTCTGTATATGGAAATTACTTCATGCAAGAAAAATTACTTTTTGCCTATGAAGAAGTTGCATTAGGTGAAAAAACATTAATTTTTAATTCAGGGATTGAAACTTCTTTAAGAGTTGAAGAAACGTTTAAAAAACGTGGTTATAAAATTAAACATCTAGATTCTACATATTCTGATAAAGATCGTAAAGACATTTTGGAATGGTTTAAAACTACTCCTGATGCAATATTAACTTCCGTTGGTATTTTGACAACTGGTTTTGATGAACCAACAGTTCAAACGATTATTTTAAATCGAGCAACAAGATCTTTAACACTTTATCATCAAATGATTGGTCGTGGATCTCGAAAATTACCAAACAAAAGTTCTTTCAAATTAATTGATTTAGGAAATAATGTTCGTAGGTTTGGTTATTGGCAAGATTATTTAAATTGGCAAGATGCTTTCCGTTTTCCTGATCGATTTCTTGAATCTAGATTATCTGAATTAGATGATTTAGAATTTGAAGTTGAATTTGAATTTCCAAGAGGATTAAAAGATCGTATAAATACTGCTCAACTTGAAACATTCAATTTGAAAGAAGTATATTACAAATGTCTTGATTCAGGTAAAAAAGGGAAAGATGCAGTTGATCTATCTTTACAAAGTCATTTAGAGGTTATAAGAGAGGCATCTTCAGATTATTTTGATGGTCTTGAACTTTTAGATGCACTTCAAGAACATATCGAACATCGTTTAAAACAATATACAAAATGTATTTCTAAGAGTACTCCGAATTATTTTAAATACATAATGGAGACTTATAATCGTCAATTACGTTCTAAACTAAGAGAAGTTTTAGAGGATGAATAAAATAGTTGAATTAATATTTGGATAATATACTAAAAGGTTTTACTTTTGAAACACAATTTCATAGTTGTAGTTAGGTTTATAGTTTAACAAGGTTTACGAAAAGAGGAACAGGTTTCATTTGAACATGTTCCTCTTTTTGTTTTTAACAATTGCCTATTTAAAAGATTCAATCCTTTTAATTTTTCATCTATTGGATTTCAATAAATTTGAAGTATGAAAAAGTACTTCGTATATTTTAAAAATAAATTTATTTTAGCAACAGCTATTTTCATTATATATGCTTTATTTTTAGATGATAACGATATTTTCTCAATGGTTAGCCATGCTCAAAAACTAAATCGACTAGAAGCATCAAAGGAACTTGTTTCAGAAAGACTGACTTCTATTCGTCATACTTTACGCCAATTAAAATACTCTTCTGAATTAGAAAGGTATGCACGTGAAAAGAAATTTTTCAAAAAAGATGATGAAGATATATTTGTGATTACAAAAGAGTAATTTATTCGTTTTTATTTTCATCCAACAAATTTAATACACAACATTCTTTTATCTTTGTGTTATGCAAAAACACATTGAGATTAAAGGCGCAAGGGTTCACAACCTTAAGAATATTGATGTTTCAATCCAACATGGAAAACTAACAGTAATTACTGGTCTTTCTGGTTCAGGAAAATCCTCATTAGCCTTTGATACTTTGTACGCTGAAGGTCAAAGAAGGTATATCGAAAGTTTATCTTCTTATGCTCGTCAATTTTTGGGGAAATTAGACAAACCTGATACTGATTATATTAAAGGTATTTCACCTGCTATAGCAATTGAACAAAAGGTAACTTCTAACAATCCTCGTTCAACAGTTGGAACTACAACTGAAATCTATAATTATCTTAAAATACTTTTTGCAAAAGTTGGTAAAACATATTCTCCAATTTCAGGAAATGAAGTTAAAAAGAATACAGTTTTTGATGTTATTAGTTTCTTGAAAACAATAGAAAATGGATCAAAAGTGATGTTGCTTGCTCCTATTCATGGATTTGAAAAATATGGAGTCGAAAGACAATTAGCAATTCTAAAAGATCAAGGTTTTGTTCGTTTATTCATACAAAACGAAGTGATTGAAATTGAAGAATTATTAGCTGATATTCCATCTAAAATTGAAAATGCTTATTTACTTGTCGATCGTATAAAAACAGATTTCGATAATGAAGAAAATGAAGGTCGTTATAGTGATTCCATTAGTTTAGCATTTTTGGAAGGTCAAGGTAAATGTTCTATATTTCAACCAGACAATTCAATACAAACTGACTTTTCGAATTTATTTGAATTAGATGGAATAGAATTTCAAGAACCTACAGAGCATTTTTTCACTTTTAATAATCCTTTTGGTGCATGTAAAACATGTGAAGGCTTCGGTTCAGTTATTGGAATTGACGACAATCTTGTAATTCCGAATAAATCATTGAGTGTTTTTGAAGGTGCAATTTTACCTTGGAAAGGTGAAATAATGTCGGAATATCTAAATGAGTTGGTATTCAATGCTAAAAAATTCGATTTCCCAATTCATAGACCAATTCAAGATTTAACTGAAAAAGAATATCAATTACTTTGGGAAGGAAATAAGTACTTTTCGGGCTTAAATGCTTTTTTCAAGTTTCTAGAAAGTCAGACATACAAAATTCAATACCGTGTTATGCTATCTCGTTACAGAGGTAAAACAGGTTGTCCAGATTGTAAAGGAACACGCTTACGAAAAGATACTAATAATGTTAAAATTGAAGGAAAAACAATCACTGATTTTGTTTTAACTCCAGTTTCTGATGTTTTAACATTTTTCAAAGAAATTGATTTAAATAATTATGATCCACAAATTGCTAAACGTATTTTCCCTGAAATTACAAGTAGATTATCATTTTTAGAAGAAGTTGGTTTAGGATATTTAACGTTGAATAGAGCTTCTAATTCACTTTCAGGTGGAGAATCTCAACGAATTAATTTAGCTACTTCTTTGGGTTCAAGTTTAGTTGGTTCAATGTATATTTTGGATGAACCGAGTATCGGCCTTCACCCAAGAGATACACATCGTTTAATTAATGTTTTAATAAATCTTAGAGATTTAGGTAATACAGTTATCGTTGTTGAACATGAAGAAGAAATGATGAAGGCTGCTGATGAAATTATAGACATCGGTCCAATGGCTGGTATTTATGGTGGAGAAGTCGTTTTTCAAGGTGATTTCAGTCAATTAATCAACAGCAAAAGAAGTTTAACTGCTAAATATTTAACACATCAAGAAATCATTCCTCTTCCAAAGAAAAGAAGAACAAGTAAAGATGTTATTACAATTTCAGGAGCGAGATTAAATAATCTTAAAAATATTAACGTTGACTTCCCATTAAATAAATTGGTTTGTATCACTGGTGTTAGTGGATCAGGAAAATCAACTTTAGTAAAAGAAATCCTTTACCCTTCTATTCGAAAAGAATTAGGATTGATTGGAGATACGAATATTAACATTGATTTAACTGGAGATTTTAAACAAATTAAAAACATCGAATTCATCGATCAAAATCCGATTGGGAAATCTTCAAGAAGTAATCCAATTACGTATGTTAAAGCATTTGATGATATTCGTGAATTATTTTCAAGACAACAAGTCGCTAAATTAAGAGGTTATAAACCTGGTTTTTTTTTAGTTTCAATGTAGAAGGTGGACGATGTGAAATTTGTGAAGGTGAAGGCGAAATTACAGTTGGAATGCAGTTCATGGCTGATGTTCACTTGAAATGTGAAAACTGTGACGGAAAACGTTACAAGCAAGAAACATTAGAGATAGAATACAGAGGTAAAAACATTGCTGATATTTTAGCGATGGACATCGAAGAGGCTTTAAATTTCTTTAAAGAAGGGAAAGATAAATTAGAACTAAAAATTGCCGAAAAAATCCAACCTCTATTCAATGTTGGACTTGGCTATGTTCAATTAGGTCAATCCTCAAGTACATTAAGTGGTGGAGAAGCACAACGTATTAAATTGGCTTCGTTTTTAATTAATGGATCAAATACAAAACATACGTTATTCATTTTTGATGAACCTACAACAGGTTTACATTTTCATGACATTAATAAGTTATTAATTGCTTTAAATGAATTGGTAAATGTAGGTCATTCAGTAATTGTTATCGAACATAATACAGATGTAATTAAATGCGCTGATTGGATTATTGATATTGGTCCAGAGGGAGGTGATTTAGGCGGGAATATCGTTTTCGAAGGAACTCCAGAAAATTTAGTAGTGCAAGAAAATAATTATACAGGGAAATTTTTGAAAGGGAAATTGACAGATTAAAAATTCTGTCTAATATCCTAATCTACAATATAAAATTTCTTAACGCGATTAATTCACAACCAATTTGGTAATATAAATTTTATTGTCTGTTTCTATTTTCAAGAAATAAACGCCTTTTGACTGATTAGTTAAATCAATTTCTGAAATGGGATTTGAAGAATTAAAAACAACAGAACCTGAAGCATTGAAAACTTTTATTGAACGTGCATCGGAACTACCAAAAGAAATCGAAAACATACCCGAGCTTGGGTTCGGAGAAACTTCAATAAAGCCCGTTTTATTCAAACTTGTTAATGCTGAAAATGTAAAAATAAAACCATCTGAAGTAGCAGAACATCCATTTGAATCAGTTATCTCGACAGAGTATAATCCTGATTGTGTAGGTGAATACGTTTGTGCTGTTTCACCATTTATCAAATCTGAACCAGAAAACCATTGATAAGAAGTCGCAGCACTTGATGTTAAAATCATTGAAAAAGAAGTAATTACAGGAACTGTAGGTAGATCATTGACCGTAATTACAACTTGATCTGTATTTGTACAATTATTTCCATCTGTGCCTGTTACAGTATAGGTTAAGTTCCCCACTGTAGGAGTAAAGAGTTGACCATTAACAACGCCATGATCCCAACTATACGCTAAGGCACCTACTGCTGATAAAAGCACTGAACTTCCAATGCATACATCCTGATCATTTCCAGCTAAAACGACTGGCAAACTATGCACTGTAATTACAACTTGATCTGTATTTATACAATTATTTCCATCTGTGCCTGTTACAGTATAGGTTAAGTTCCCCACTGTAGGAGTAAAGAGTTGACCATTAACAACGCCATGATCCCAACTATACGCTAAGGCACCTGCTGCCGATAAAAGCACTGAACTTCCAATGCATACTTCCTGATCATTTCCAGCTAAAACAACTGGTAAACTATGCACCGTAATTACAACTTGATCTGTATTTGTACAATTATTTCCATCTGTGCCTGTTACAGTATAGGTTAAGTTCCCCACTGTAGGAGTAAAGAGTTGACCATTAACAACGCCATGATCCCAACTATA
>CALPUT020000008.1 GCA_943326825.2 Chryseobacterium gleum
CCATTCAATTAATGTTTTATCATTATTTAACAAGATCCATTTTTTAAATGTACCAAATTCTTTTTGAATTTTCAATATTTCGTTTGCATTATGTATTGCAGCATGAATTTTTAAACGATTTCGAATAATTCCAGCATTATTTAATAGCTCATCTATTTTAGTCTGATCATAATTGGCTACTTTACTTATTGAAAATTGATCATAAGCCTCTCTAAACTTTTCTTGTTTCAATAAAATCGTATTCCAAGAAAGACCCGCCTGATTAATTTCAAGTATTAATCTACCAAATAATTCATCATCATTTTCAATATCAAAACCATAGTGATGATCATGATAAATCCTATGATGATTATCTAACGGTAATGTTTCACAATAACTACAGTAACTCATGGTAATTTTTACGATTTTCTATTAACTTTGACTAAAATAACAATTCTTATAATATGAACAATTATAAATATACAGTTGAAGATCGTTTTGTGAAATATGTTCAAATTGATACAACTGCAGATCCTATCTCACCTAGTTTTCCTTCTTCTGAAAAACAAAAGGATTTATCAAAAGTATTAGTTGAAGAACTATTAGAGATGGGGATTGAAGATGCTCATATGGATGAATGGGGTTATGTATATGCAACAATTGAAAGTAATTCTGATAATACTAATTTGCCAACAATTTGTTTTTGCTCACATATCGATACTGCACCTGATTGTTCTGGAACAAATGTAAAACCAATTGTTCATAGAAACTATGATGGTAATCCAATTGCATTACCAGATGATCCAACTCAAATAATAACAACTGAAAGACATCCCTATTTAAAATCAAAAATTGGAGACGATTTAATTACGGCAAGTGGTCTAACATTACTTGGTGCTGATGATAAAGCAGGTGTTGCCATTATAATGGATTTTTGTCATTACATCGTAAATAACCCACAAATCAAACATGGTAAAATACGAATTTTATTTACCCCAGATGAAGAAGTTGGTCGCGGTGTTGAGCAATTAGATATGAAAAAACTAAATGCTGATTATGGATACACATTAGATGGTGGGACTTTAGGGTCAATTGAAGATGAATCATTTTCTGCTGATGCTGTAACCGTTACAATTCGAGGAATTAGTGCTCATCCAGGTTATGCTAAAAATAAAATGGTTAATGCAATCAAAGTTGCTGCAGAATTTGTATCAGCATTACCAAAAGACGAATGGTCGCCTGAGACAACTGAAAAAAGAGAAGGATTTGTACATCCGACATCTTTTGAAGGTCATTTAGAAGAAGCAACTGTTTCATTTATCATTAGAGATCATATCACTTCTAAATTAGCAGAATACGAAGATCGATTAAAAAACATTTTAATCGATACCTTGTCAAACTATCCAGAATTAGAATATTCTTTCAATGTAACTGAACAATATAGAAACATGAAAGAAGTATTAGATACAGTTCCTTTTGTCACTGATTATGCGATTCAAGCGATGAAAAAAGTAGGGATTAATTCTGAAGCTACAATTATACGTGGAGGTACTGATGGTTCACGCTTATCTTTTATGGGAATGCCTTGTCCGAATATTTTCACTGGAGAAATGGCAATTCATTCACGTCATGAATATGTAAGCGTTCAAGATATGCAGAAAGCTATTCAAACGATGGTGGAATTGGTTCAAATTTGGGAACAGCATAAAAATTTGAACTAATTTATAGGAATCATATTTAGGATTGATAATTATCATGTTTTAAGATTAATATGATTTATACTTTCACTTTCATTAAATTATATAATTATGAAAACGAGTATAGCAATTTACAATTCACATGATGATGCTGTTCATGCATTAAATATCCTTAAGGAAATGCATTTCCCTTTGGGAAAAGTTTCAATTATGGGAAAGGCCGATATTGAAGATGATAAAATTCATATTAAATCAAATAAACCATTAATCGCAACCCCTTTAATCGCAGGAACAGCTATCGGAACAACTTTAGGTTTATTAGTAGGTATTGGTGTTTTTGCTGTCCCGGGATTAGGCTTTCTTTATGGAGCTGGCGCACTTGTAGGTGCTTTCGGAGGCTTAGATGCAGGTTTAATTGCTGGTGGATTAGGTTCTATTTTATTAGAGTTAGGAGTTAAAGATGAATATGTAGTAAAATATGAAGAACATATAAAAAGTGGGAAGTACTTAATTTTTGTAAATGGGACTGATGAAGAAATCGAACTTGGAAAACATATTTTAAACCATGAATTCAATGAGCTCCACCATATTTAAAAAATTTTTTTTTATGTTAATAAGAATAATTATTACTTTTTAAATCTAAAGTAAACAAAAACTTAACAAAACATTTTTATTGAAAATAACTAATTTTTGGAATGAAAAAGCTACTTTTGCACTCAAATTTATAATATTACCATACAAAAAATGAGTACAGCACTTGGAAATCATATTCTTGTAGAGTTTATGAACTGTGAACCGCACATTATGAATGATGTAGCGGCAATTGAGAGAGACATGGTTGCAGCAGCACAAAAAGCTGGAGCAACAGTTATCAACTCAACATTTCACCATTTTTCACCTTATGGTGTTTCTGGAGTAGTCGTAATTCAAGAAAGTCACCTAGCAATTCATACATGGCCAGAATACGGTTATGCTGCAGTTGATTTATTTACTTGCGGTGAAATGGATGCGTGGATTTCTTTTGACTTTTTAAAAGAAGCTTTTCAAGCGAAATCATACTCAGCTATCGAAATGAAAAGAGGATCGGTTAATTTATTAAACCGAAATGATTTTGATATGACAACTATGCGCCAAAAAGCAAGTGAGTGGAGAAATCCTGAATTTTTCACTAGAAATGTATGGTTTACTGATAAAGATGAAAATCAAGCATTGTCATTACGTTTTACAGGTGATGTTTTTTATGATGTTCAATCTCCATTTCAACGTGTAAGAATCATTGAATCATATAAATATGGCAAAATGTTAGCGTTAGACGATATGGTTATGACTACTATCGAAGATGAATTTCATTACCATGAAATGATTTCTCATCCAGCTATGTTTACTCACGGAAATGCTAAAAATATATTAGTAATTGGTGGTGGTGACGGAGGAACAGTAAGAGAGATTTTACGTCACGAAGGTGTTGAAAAAGTAACAATGGTAGAGATAGATGGTGAAGTTATTAAAGCTTGTAAAGAGCATTTACCTCAAATCGCTGCTGCTTTTGATAATCCTAAATTAGAATTATTAGTTGATGACGGAATTGAATTTATTAAAAACGCAGCTCCTGAATCTTATGATATTATTATAGTTGATGGTTCTGATCCAGTTGGACCTGCTGAAGGTTTATTCTCAGTTGAATTCTACCAAAACTGTTATAATGCATTGAAAAAAGATGGTATTATGTTAGCTCAAGGAGAATCTCCTAAATTTAATGAGAAAGCATTTTCTGAATTAAACCATACTTTACAAGGTATTTTCGGGACTGATAAAGCTCCAGTTTCTTTGTTTTTCGTTCCAACTTACCCAACTGGTATGTGGAGTTTCCAATATGGAATTAAAGGAGATAAACACCCTAAAAATATTTCAAATGAATCAGAAATTGATGCGTTTGTAGATGCTAAAGGTTTACGTTATTACAATGCTGATGTTCACAAAGGAAGTTTCGCAACTCCTAATTTCGTGAAAAATTTAATCAAAAAAGAACAATATGTCTAAAAACTTCGATCCAAACGGTGTAGGTATTGCAAATGGTAACATTTTCGGTTTCCCTATAGCTGAATCTGAAGCAGATATAATCATTATTCCAATTCCATGGGATGCTACGGCGTCCTATGGAAAAGGTACAAGTGATGGTCCACAAGTAATTTTGGATGCATCAACTCAATTGGATTTTTACCACCCTAAATTATCCAATGCTTGGGAAACGAAAGTATTCCTTACTCCTATCTCAAAAGATTGGAAATCAATCAATGAAAAGCTTTGCATTGAAGCTGTTGAGTACATTAACTTCTTAGAAGAAGGTGGAGATATTCAAACAGAACCAGCATATCAACAAACAGTTAGCACAATTAATGATGCTTCAAATGCGTTAAAAAACAATTTAAAAGAAAGAGCAAAAGAATTAATTGCAAACGGTAAAATTGTTGGAGTTTTAGGCGGTGAACATAGTGTTCCATTAGGTTTATTAGAAGCGATTGATGAAAAAGGTGAATCTTTTGGTATCCTTCAAGTAGATGCTCATGCAGACCTAAGATATGCTTACGAAGGGTTTGAACAATCTCACGCAAGCATCATGTTTAATGCATTGAAACAGTGTAAAAACTTGACAAAATTAGTTCAAGTTGGTATTCGTGATGTTGCTAATTCTGAAATAGAATTGATTCAAAATAGTAATGGTAGAGTATCTACTTATTTTGATTGGATTTTAAAAGATGAGCAATTTGAAGGACAAACTTGGAAAAATCAAGTTGAACGTATCATTGCTGATTTACCTCAAAACGTTTATATTTCATTTGATATTGATGGCTTAATGCCTGAACTTTGTCCAAATACAGGAACACCAGTTGCAGGTGGCTTTAAATTAGAAGAAATCAATTATTTATTCTTTAAACTAGTTGAATCAGGTAAAAGAATTGTTGGATTTGATTTAAATGAAGTGTCTCCTGGATCTGAAGGTGATTGGGATGCAAATGTTGGAGCTCGAGCATTATGGAATCTAGTTTGTGCCGTTGAGAAAAATAGAAGATTATTTTTATAATCAAGAGCATTAACCTATTAAAATTGTTTCTGTAGATTATTTCTTATATTTGATAATAACGCTTTAAAATTAACATGATTAAAAAGTTTAATATTATCAACAAAATAGGCTTAATTTTAGCTATTTCAACTTTCTTTACTGGTTTTATTTTCTATGAATTTACTTCAATTAATTTAATATTAACAACTCAACTTCTATTAGGATCAATTGCATCAATCGCTATTTTTTCGGCATTAAATACTTTGCGAATTAAAGAAAATAATTTAACTATTTATCTTTACATTTTTGGTTACTTAGTTCAAATATTTCTTTTTACATCACTCTCAAAAACGGAATTATTAAGTGAAACTTGGCATATCCAAATAGCTGCAATACTTTTTTTATTATTTACAGCATTGGATTTTAAATTGACTTTAACATCATTTTACAACTATAAAATTACAAAGTGGATCTTTAGAATAAGTGCAAGTTTAATATCTATTAGTGCTTTATTAAAAGTTAATTCATCTATTATTTTGTCATTAGGTGTATTTATTTTAATGATATTATCAATCCTTTCGATTGCTTCTAATATATTTTTAAAAACAAATTCAAAAGAAGATTAATCTTCAAATTTAGAATTCCACCAAAGTGTTTTCCATTTTTCAAATTCATCGATAGGAATTTCATTTCCATTCTTATCAAAAAAATGAATATCAGTTGTTGTGAAATTTAGTTTAGCTAATTCAATAGATAAGTCGCTTTTACACCAAAAGGTATAACTGTTATTATAATTATAAGTACAGTTATTTATTGTTAATTCTAATCTATTTATTTCTTCAATATTAGAAGTATTAACTTCTTTAGAATCTTTAATAAATTTACCGGGATAAGCTTCAATTAATCGATCACTTACAATTTTGTAATATTCACACTCAAACTGATTACAGTCTATAAATCTAATCACTAAAACATCACTTTTTAAACCAATAATATTACTCCAAGGAAGTGAAATTTCAATTACTAATTCAAATTCAATTCTTTGAATACGATGAATTTTAAAGTCATAAAAACTTGAAATGATTTCATATAATTTATCTTGTTTCATAACTTAATTAATTTGACTTATTTGATGTAAGTTCCAAAAGAATGAATACGATTAAGCCAATATTCAGATTTGTCTAATTCTGTAATAATAACACCTTTAGATGAGCTTGAATGAATCATTACTAAAGGTTTATCTTTTTCTGAAATAATCATTCCAACATGAGAAATACCCGAACCATTATCAAAAAAAACTAAATCCCCTTTTTGTGCGTTTTTTTGTTTTACTTCAATGCATTCTTTTTGCATATCAACAGCTCTTCTTTGGGTATTGACTTTAAATTCTCTCAAAACATAACCCGTAAAACCACTACAATCAAAACCTTTTGGATCTGTACCTGCCCATAAGTAAGGAGTACCAATAAATGTCATTGCATAATTTGCTAAATCATTTCGGATTACACCAGTTGCTTTATAAGTTTTATTCGCAACTTCTTTTACTTGACCTTGATTGTCAATCGTAGGAACAAAATCAAATAAATCTTTCATGATTAATTGAAGTTGATCAAAAGTTTCTTTGTTTCCATTCCTTCTTAATTCTTCTGACCACACTAATAAATCATTTTTCAAAAAGGCAATTTCATTTTCATGCGCTTGAAAAATCTTTTTACCATCACTAGATTTTTTAACTTCAGTAAATAGTTTTTTGGCTTCTAATAATGCACTTGGATGTTTTGATAAATAACGTTCGTTTTGACAAAGTTGAAATAAGCTGATACTCTTATAATAAATTGGTAACATCGAAAAATCATAATCAGGTACATCTAATAAATTATTAGCTTTTCGATAAACCAATTTGTAATGCTGTTGAGCATAAAGCATTTCTAATTTATCAAACTCAGGAATTTGAGAAAAAGCTGATATTGAAAACGTTCCAATAAAAAGAATACTGATTATTAATTTAATTCTATCCATGTTTTTAGATTAATACGAAGAAAATGAAAATTGCTTAATATTTTCAAGTAATTACTTTAATTCATTCAACATTCAAATGTTTATTCATTAATTAACATTTTTTAAATCTCAAATACACAATAAAAAGTATTTTTAGAAGTATTTACTTATATTTATATTTTGATTTTCACAATAGCTATACAAGAATATGACTTATAAATTAATTTCCTTTTTATCACTTATATCAATTTCAATTTCATACGCTCAAGTTCAGCCGAACAAAGTTTCTACTAATCAAAAATTTGATGAAGTATTAATGTATGTCAATAAATTATATGTCGATACTGTTGATGATAAAGCTTTAACAGATGCTGCTATTGTTGCTATGTTAGAGAAATTAGATCCACATAGCACTTATATTTCTAAAGAAGAAGTAGAAGATGCCAATGTTAAAATTGAAGGAAGTTTTGTTGGAATCGGAATTCGTTTTCAAATATTGAAAGATACTTTAATGGTTGTTGCAACAATTCCTGGTGGTCCATCTGAGAAATTAGGGATTTTAGCAGGAGATAAAATTATTAGAGTTGAAGATAAAAACATTGCTGGAATTGGATTGAAAAATGCCCAAGTTAGAGAAAATTTATTGGGCGAATTAGGTTCTAAAGTGCGTGTTGAAATTTTACGCAAAAATTCTAAAAAATCATTGAATTATGTTATTACACGTGATAAAATCCCTGTAAATTCTGTAGATTGTTATTATATGGTTACACCAGAAATTGGTTATATCAAATTAAACAGTTTTTCTCGATCTACTGTTGAAGAAATTCATAAAAGTGTCAAAGAATTAAAGGATAAAGGTATGAAAAACTTAATCTTTGATTTACAAGGAAACGGTGGAGGTTTGTTATACGCTGCTCAAAAAGTTGCTGATGAATTTTTATCAAAAGATAAGTTAATTGTATATTCTGAAGGTAAAGCTCAACCAAGAAGTGATTTGAGAGCTGGTGATAAAGGAAATTGGGAAAATGGAAACTTAATTATTTTGACAGATGAATATTCAGCTTCTGCAAGTGAGATAGTTTCAGGTGCAATTCAAGATTGGGACAGAGGATTAATAGTTGGTAGACGAACGTTCGGGAAAGGTTTAGTTCAACGTCCAATTGACTTAACAGATGGATCTCAAATTAGATTAACGATTGCAAGATATTACACGCCTGCAGGAAGATTCATTCAAAAACCATACACAGATTTAGAGGGATATAAAGATGATTTATCAAAAAGATATAAAAATGGTGAATTCCAACATGCAGATTCAATTCATTTACCAGATTCATTAAAACATTTTACATTGATAACGAAAAGAACCGTTTATAATGGAGGTGGAATTATGCCTGATATTTTTGTACCTCTAGATACTACTGAAATTACTGATTATTTCAGAGATATTGTTCAAGGTGGTCATATCAATTCTTTTTCGTTAACATATGTAAATGATAACCGTGATGAAATCTTGAGAGCTTACCCTACTTTTCAAGAATTTAAATCAAAATTCAATAATGACGCAAAATTCATGAAAGAATTTTTTGAATACGTGAAAAAAGAAGATGCTAAACTAGATTTTAATGAATTTGAATACAAAATAAGTGAGAAATTAATTAAATTAAGATTGAAAGCTTATTTAGCTCAAGATCTTTGGGGTTACAATGAGTTTTATGAAATTTACAATGATTCAAATGAAATCTTAATGAAGGCTATTGAAGTTCTTCAAAAGAAAGAATATGAAAAAATAAATTTAGACAACGGAAAAAATTAATCGTTTCAAATTATAAATTTTAATTATTTGTTTAATAAAAATCAAATGAAAAAAACAGTTTTTATCGTTTCAAGTATTTTATTTTTAAGCGCTTGCAGTTCAGACGCCTCCAATAATTCAGAAGTTGTATCTGCTGTTGTGGCTGATGATCAAAGTGAAGCTGAATTGAAAGCAAGCATGAAAGATTTTGAAAAGGAAGAAGCCAAAAGATTAAAGGCAGAGGCCGAAAGCAGAACTTCAATATCTTTTGATAAAATGGTACATGATTACGGAAATGTGAAGCCAGATTCTGACAATGCTACATATTTCACAATCACCAATACTGGAAAAAAACCTCTAATAATAGAAAATGTTGAGGCTAGTTGTGGTTGTACAACTCCTGAGAAACCTGAAAAACCAATTTTACCTGGAAAATCTGATAGAATGAAAGTTTCTTTTCACCCTAAACCAGGTCAAGTTGGTGAAATTGATAAAAAAGTAACAGTTACTTCAAATACAGAACCTAGATTAACTGTTTTAACAATTAAAGCTTTTGTTAAATAATTATTATAATTGGGTTTTACTATTAAATGAATCATTTGCTATCTATTTAATAGTCAGAATAATTTTACTAAAACGGTTTAAAATAATTGAAAATCATATAATATTCATTTACAATTATAATCTGATAAACAATCAATTAAATTGATTCTTTTTTTTATAATTTAAAATATACTATTAATGTAATTATTTTATGAAAAAACACATTAAAATAATATTAACTATATTTTTAACTCTAAATATAACTAATTGGTTAGATTGTCAAGTTTTTTCTTCTAATTCAACATTCCCTTTTGATTTAGATGCTGGAACATCATATACTTCTTGTGCTTCACCAGGTACAAATTCAGTATCATTTAATGTTTCGAGTGTTGGGATACTTAATTCAACTACAAAACAATTAGCTGAAATCAATATTCGTTTAGATGCATCATGTGGAGGTAATATCAGTAAAGTTAAATGTTATATAAAATCTCCTACTGGGACTTGTACTCAGATAGCAAATACTATGGGTACATCTACTGATTACTCAATAATGCCTGACAATAAATTAGATTATTCATTCAGAAATGTAGTATCAACATGTTTAAACAAAGCACCAAATTATGTATCCACAAATACAGCTGTAACTGCTGAAAAAAATCATGATGGTCAATATGGAATATTTTCAACCTATACGAATATTTCAACTGCCTTTAATGGTCAAAATGCTAATGGAACGTGGACAATCTATTTTTCTGAAACTGCCTCAAGCGCACCTTGTGTTTTAAGTGCTAGCATTTACTTTGGAGACCCGACAACAATTGATAACACTGGTACCGGAAATGAATGTGTAAGTGCAATAGTTTGGGATGGTTCGCCCATATGCGCTACAACTAGTGGGATGACTGGAAGTGTAAATAATCCTTGTTTTAATGGGAATACTAGTGGTACTAAATATATTAATTGTTTATGGAATGGTTCTAATGATAATGATGTTTGGATAAAATTCCAAGCAATAACAACAGATGTATGTATTGCAATAAGCTTAATGTCTAGTTCTTCTTTATTACAATCAATTGTTGTTACTGATCCTAATTCTGATGGAGATAATAATGAATGTACGGGTGCTGGTAATGGTACATATTGGACTGTTTCAAGTTGTCCAAGAGATAGTATTTATCCAAGTACATCAACAGGCACAAATAGTAATCAAAATCATTGTTTCACAGCAGTTGTTGGAAAAACATATTATTTAGTTGTTGATGGAAGTGCTGGTGCAATTTCACCATTCTATATCACAGGAATAACAGGGACACAAGTTGTTTTACCTTTAAAACTAATAAGCTTTGAATCTTACTGTATAGATTATGGAGTAGAGATTCAATGGGAAACCGCAAGTCAAGAAAATATAGATTATTTTACAATTGAAAAAAGTGAAAATGGAACAAATTGGGAAAAATTAACTCGCGTTTTTCCTTCCGGAAATAATTCTCAAAAACAAAATTATAGATTCCTAGATGAAAAATCAATAGTTTCAAATCTTTATTATCGTTTAAAGCAAACAGATTTAAATGGCGAAGTATCTTACTCAAAAATAATTAGCACAAATTGTAAAAATTGGTATAACAATTCATTGTACGTAATTCCAAACCCAAATTCAGGAAAGTTTCAATTAACTGAGTTAATTGAAGGGGATGTGATAAAGATTTTCACTTCAGTTGGCGAAAAAATAAATGAAACAATAGCTACTGAATCAATCGTTTCATTTGATATGACCGGATTTCCTGTTGGCTTATACTACATTACTGTGACTAATGAAAACACTGTTACTAAAACTAAAATGATTATACGTTAATTTAAATCATTTAGGAATGGTTTTAGTTTTTCAAATGTAAACATGTTCAATCACAATAATTTATACAAATTAGGGTTGTTATGATTATCTGTAACTAAACCTAAAATATGTTATTATAATTTTTTAAGAAATTGATTTTCAAATATCCATAAGTTAGAGCTTGCGGTATAACCATTTTTATTTTTTTACTTAGAAATCCGATATTACACGAAATAAATTAATTCAATATGTTTTTGAGAATAATGAAATTTTTGTTATTTAATAAGCATTTAGCTAACTCTTATTTTTTCAATTGATCAAAATTAAATAATAGTTTTGAAATAAAATGAGTACCCTAATTTATGAAAAGATAAATTAATTAGCGTTTTATAATTTAATCGATAATTTTAAATCTTAGACATCGATTCGGTAAAAAAAACATCATATAATTACGTTTAATTTACTACCTATATTACTAAATTATAAATTGAATATTGTTATAATTCAATAGCTCTGTTAAAAGAATCCGAATTATTTATTAATTTTATACTTAAAAATGTATTTAGTCACTATTTTTCATTGGAATATAAATATCCTTTAGATTAAACAACTAATTCAAATTCAAATATTTAAAAAAAAATAAGAAACATTTTAGATGAATCATAATTATATTTTATCAGGTAGTACAGGGATTTTAGGTTCACATATTCTTTATGAATTGATGATGAAAATCCATTTAAATAATTACCAAGGTTCAATAGTATTACTGATTCGTGAAAAGAAAAATATCCCACTTGAAAAACGATTGAAAGAATTATTCAAATACGAGTTAATTCCTGATTTTCTGCATACTATTGATTTCAAAAGAATTATTAAGGAAAATATTACCATAATAAAACATGATCTGGTTGATGAACAGTTTAACTTAGAAGAATTGAATAAAGACATTAAATATACATTAATTCATTCTGCTGCATCGGTAAATTTAGGAACAAACCTTAGTACTTCTGAAGAAATACAAAAAACAAATTATATCGGCACACTACTTTTAATCAATAAGTTAGCATCGTTCACTTCACAAATCACTTATATAAGTACCGCATTTTCTTCAGGCCATCAAAATGGCTTGATTCCTAATTATTTTAATTTTGATTCAACCGTTACCAATTATAGAAATCCTTACGAAGAATTTAAATCCAAAACTGAAAGTGAATTAATTTCATTTTGCACAAGTAATAACATTAAATACCAAATAATTAGACCGAGTATCATTTGTGGTCGATTGTTTGATACTCCTTTATTTGTTATTCCTAAATTTTTGGTTTTCTATCTATTTGGAGCTTTTTTTCTAAGATTTAAAGAGTCGTATGGGCAACAACCTATCCGTATTGCAATGAATAAAGATTCGGGTTTGAATTTAATCCCTGTCGATTATGCTGCAAAAGCGATTACAAAGGCAATTGAAACAGATTTAACAGAACTTACCATTGCAAGCAATAAATGTTTGCCAAATAAAATTGCGCTACCTCAATTATTAAAACAAGTTGGATGGACTTCATTTGAAATAATCTCTGAAACACCAGACAATCTCAACCTTATTGAACAACTCTACTACAAAACAGTTGGTGCTCAATTAAACAACTACCTTTCAACCCCTGTTCATGAATTTGATGTAGCCGTTTTGAATGAATTAATGCAAGATTATAGCCAACCTGATGTAAGCATTGAATTTGAGAATTTGGTCGGATATGCAGTAGAGAATTCGTTTATAAGTTTAATTGATTAACCACTAAACTATTTTTCAAATCTACTAGAAAAGGATTTAATTTTTCCATTGTGACATGTTCCATTACAACAATTTTATACCAATTTGGTTGATGATGATTATCAGGAACTAAGCCATATTTATGAGCAATTTCTTCAGAAATGAAGTTACTTTTCATTGTGATGATATTTGAATGTAAGTTTCTATAATACTCAACTCCTAGTTCATTCAAGTGTTTACATACTTTTTCAGTTCGTTTTTGTAACACTAATATTTTTTCATACCATCCATTTGGTCCATAAGTTGATAAAATCATCCAAATGGCAATTGCATTTGCGCCTGAACGACTTCCTATCAAGGTACAATCTTCTCCTTCAACATAACTTGCTTCTTGCGTTGTCGCATATTGCATAAAACCTTTTCTGATGATAAAAATACCAGTTCCGTATGGAGCTTGAGCCATTTTGTGAGCATCTAAAGTTACAGAATTTACCCAATGATTTGAAAAATTCAATTTGCTTTCTTCATTTGAAAAAGGATAATAAAAACCACCATAAGCTCCATCTATATGAATTTTAAAATTAAAACTTTCAGTAGTTAATACTTCTGCATAAAGATCCACATCATCAACAGAACCAAACATAGTCGTCATCATGTTTGAAACGACAATAAAATATTTTTTCCCTTTGCTTTTTGCTTCATGAATTGCATCTTGAATTCGTTCTTTTGAAATAGATCGAGTTTCAAAATCAACAGTAACATATTGAATACAAATATTCAGAAGATTAGCACCTTTAGGCATTGAATAATGGCAATCAGAAGAGCATAAAATCGATATTTCATCTAATTTCGCTCCTTTTTCACGAACAAAATAATTTCGATAAATCCAAAAGGCTTGTATATTCGCTTCTGTTCCACCAGACGCAACATATCCATCAAAATCATCAGAACCTCCTTTTAAGATGTCTTTTGCGCATATATCAATAACATCACGCTCAATTTCTTGAGTCCCAGCAAAAAAAATTTCTGATTCTCCAAGAGTATGACAACCAATGTGATTTGGGTTTTGTAACAAAGTTGAAAGAAATGGGGCTTCGCTTAAATTAAATTTATCAGGATGAAAAACCTTCTCATCTAGAAATGAACCTGGAACACCTATGATCGATTCCTTTTGATAATTTACATTTTTTGATAATGCCTCAAAAATCTGACTTCTAATTTCTTCCTGACTTTTCTTTATCCAACTCATTGCATCATATTTGATACCACAAATTTCGTTCGTTTATTTCAGAATAATTGTGACTAGAATCATGTTTGAAGAAGATATTAATCTTTTCTATGAAATTTCACTATTTCATTTAAATAATCAGATTGTATTTCTTGAATTTCCATGATTTTTTTATTTTGATGTTGAATTAAATGATCAATCTTATCATGTAATTGTCGAATTTCAAGTTCAGCTTTCAAATTCGTTTTATAATCATTTTCAGCTCTTTTTCGATCTTTCTGTTCTTGTCTATTCTGACTCATCATAATGATTGGTGCTTGAAGTGCTGCCAAACATGAAAGAATCAAATTCAATAAGATAAAAGGATAAGGATCGTAACCTTTATTTGCTAGTAAAACAACATTCGCTATTATCCATAGCATCATGAAAAACAAAAAAGACAAAATGAACGACCAACTTCCTCCGAATTCAGCTATTTTATCAGAAAGTCGTTCACCAAAAGTGAATTCATTTTCTAATTCAATATTTAATTTTTCTGTAATAATTTCATTTGATTCAATTGCATCAAGTACTTCAGATTCCATTTTTTGAATCTGACCTAATTCATCACTAACAAGACTTTCAAGGTATTTCCTACGGTATTCATGTAAGATTGATTGTTCAATCCAACTATCTGATGTAAATTCTGGATGCTCTTTCTGAATTGTTTCTCTAATTGCAAACATAATATTACCACCTGAAATCATCTGATTTTCAGGATACTCTTTTTTACTTATCGCACAAATTTTATTGCCCATCTTTATTGAATTTAGTCAAATATTGATTCAATTATGACCTTTCAACCATCAACTTTTAACTATAAATCAATTTACCAGCTTCCTCCCGAACCGCCACCGCCGAAACCGCCGCCGCCAAAGCCACCAAATCCACCGCCGCCAGAAGAGCTACCTCCTCCACCAAAACCGCTTCCCATTCCCATTCCGCCAAAGAAAATTCCACCTGAACCCATCGTGTACCCTCCTCTTCCACCATTACCACCTTTTCTTCCAAAAAGAACGATGATTATTATAACGATAATGATAACAATAATAATGACTTTTTGAATATCCTCTTTATTTTTTTTCTTTGCATAATCTTTGGAATTATACTCTCCTTTAGCCAATTTCATCAATACATCAGTCGTTTGATCTAATGCTTGATAAAAATTACCTTGTTTTAGACTTGGAAGTAATTCATTGTTTTCAATTTGTCTTGAAATAGCATCCGGAATAGCACCCTCTAAACCTTTTCCAACGGAAATAAATTCTTTTCTTCCCCCATTGTTTTTAGTAGGTTTAATTAATATAACTACACCATTGCCTAATTTCTTTTGACCTACCCCCCATTTTTCTCCTAAATAAATTGCGAAATCACTTGGTTCGTAATCACCTAAATCATCAATAACAACGATTACAATTTGATTCGAAGTTTCCTCTGAAAACTTTTCTAATTTCTGCTCTAATACATCTTCTTCACCTTGAGTTAAAAAATCCGGAAATGCTTTTGAAAGGTTATTTACTAATCTAGGAGGATTTGGAGCATCTGGAATACCATCTTGCCCAAAAGTTGAAAAAACTGTAAATAGAACTACAGTAATTGAATAAAAATATTTTTGAAACATCTAAAATGTATTATGTAAATTAGAAAAGTATAGAAAAACAACTCTTAACTATAAATTATTAACTATAATCTATCCACCTCTATTCTTCGAAAGAAATATCATTTGTTAATTCATTTATATCATCTTTTTGATGAGGAAAATGTGCTTTTAATTTGAAACCCGTCATTTCAATTCCTTGGCTTAAACCAACTGAAAACTGTTCACGTTTAAATTCTAGTAGCATCAGTTCTTTTACTTCATCCCAAAATTGATCACCAACTTGCTCATTGATACCTTTGTCACCAATTATAGCAAATTTCTTATCATCGACCGCTAAGTAAAATAAAACACCATTACGCAAAGCTGTTTCGTTCATTTTTAATTTCTTAAAAACTTCAATTGCACGTTCTTTTGGTTCAATTTTGCATTTTGACTCTAAGTGAACTCTAATTTCACCTGAAGTATTTAATTCTGCACTTTCAATCGCTTTTCGAATTGATCGTTGTTGAATGTCTGTAAAAAAATCTTTAACTCCCATTATTTTAATTTAAAAAAGGCGATTCAATGAATCGCCTTTAATGAGTATTATTTAGTCTCAAAATTTACAGTTGGAGCAACTTCTGTTCCTGCAGCTGCAGCAAATGGATTTTTCTTTGGGAAAGTTTCTGGATTCAACAACATACTGTTAAAGAATCCTCTGATGTGTGAATTATAATCTTTGATAACACCATTGTAGTCTTGCCTTGCTTTGTTAATTCTGTTTTCAGTTCCTTCTAACTGAGCTTGAAGTTCACTGAAGTTTTCTGTTGAACGAATTTGTGGATATGCTTCAAAAGCTAAATTAATTGCAGTATTAATTTTTTTACCCATTAATTCCATATCTTCAGGTGTTTTTGCATTAACAATACCAGCCCTAGCTTGGGTTACCTGAACTAAAATTCCTTTTTCATTTTCAGCAGCTCCTTTAACAGTTGCAACTAATTGTGGAATTAAATCTGCTCGTCTTTGATAAGTTGCTCCAACATTACCCCAAGCCTCATCAACATTTTCCTGTAATTTGATTGCTTTATTATATGATGACCAATATGAGATAAATATTATTAATATAAACAATCCAATACTTCCTAAAATAATATACGCCTTTTTCATTTAGTTTTATTTTTTATAAATTTAGTAATATTTGTCAAATCAAATGCCATCTTACAAATTGAGACAAAGTGTCATAGAAAGTGTTAATAATTGTGAATTAACCTAAAATTTCAGTTGCTTCCATGACAATCATTTTCACTTTACTATCATAATTTGACACGATTTGCTTCAGTACATTTAATTTGTTTTTTTCGATCATAATAAAAATGATGTCCTTATATTCTGAATGCTCTAAATCGTTACCGCTAAGGATTGTTCCTGAAACTCCAATACTTTCAGATATAATTCGACTCAATTCATTTAGATTTTTTAATGATGAAATGTGAACTATTTTCTGACTTTGCCCACCAACTAAAATTGTGTCAATCACTTTAGAACCAACATAAATACTAATTAAACTCCATAAAGCCAATTCGACACTTTTAAAAACATATCCTGCAGATAATACAACTATTGCGTCTAATATTAAGATTACAGTACTCGTTTTCATTGATGTTTTAGATGAAATTATTTTGGCTAATATTGTTCCACCACCGGCAGATGAACCACCTTTAAAAATTAAGCCTAAGCCTAATCCAACAGATAATCCACCATATAAAGTTGCAAGCATTAAATCATTGCTAAAACTTGGTAATCTTAAAACCTTATTAAGTATTTCAACAAATAATACTATAAACGAGATACAGATGATGGTTTTGATCGCAAACTTTTTCCCAAGATATTTTAAACTGACCAAGAGCAAAGGAATGTTAATCAATAACATTAATAATCCAACTGATAATCGTAACACATTACTCAATACTATTGCTAATCCTGCTGTTCCGCCTGTAGCAACATGATTTGGTGATAAAAATGCAACTATACCAAAAGACATGGCAAGACTTCCTAAAAGGATATACGTATAATTCGCAATTTCATTTTTATAATTGATCATCCCGCTATTATTTCCACAAAAATGTAGAATTATTTCTTTTAGAAATAGAATAAAAGTCACTTTTTTCACATCTACTTCTTCGGCTCCGCTCAGTCGCAGATTTGAAAATTGAGAGTAGTCGAAGCAAACTATTAATTAACAAATAAAATTAAAAATGTTAACGACCATACAGTATTATTAAAATTCAAACTTTTAAAATCCTTTTTGATTATATTTGAACTCAAAATTATAAAAATGAAAAATATAGCATTATCAGATAAACACATTGATTTAGGAGCGAAAATGGTTCCGTTTGCAGGATACAATATGCCAGTTCAATATGAAGGAGTGAACATTGAACATGAAACTGTAAGAAATGCAGTTGGTGTTTTTGATGTTTCTCATATGGGAGAATTTGTTTTAAGAGGTCCAAAAGCATTGGATTTAATTCAAAAATTTGCTTCTAATGATGTTTCTGTTATTGCAGATGGAAAAGCTCAATATTCTTGTATGCCAAATGGTAAAGGTGGAATTGTTGATGATTTAATTATTTACAGAGTAAATGCTGAAGAATTTTTTATCGTTGTGAACGCTTCAAACATTGAAAAAGATTGGAACTGGATTTCATCTTTGAATGACTTAGGTGTTGAAATGGAAAACCTTTCTGATCAATATTCTTTATTGGCTATTCAAGGCCCTAAAGCTGCTGAAGCTATGCAGTCATTGACAAATGTTAACTTGAAAGATATGGTTTACTATACTTTCCAATACGGAACATTTGCTGGAATTGAAAATGTAATGATTTCTTCTACTGGTTATACAGGTTCAGGTGGTTTTGAAATTTATGTTAAAAATGAAGATGTAAATCAAGTTTGGGATAAAGTATTTGAAGCTGGGGCTAATTTCGGAATTAAACCAATTGGTTTAGCTGCTCGTGATACATTGCGTTTAGAAATGGGATTCTGTTTATACGGAAATGATATTGATGATACCACTTCTCCTCTTGAAGCAGGATTAGGTTGGATTACTAAATTTACAAAAGACTTTACAGATGCTGATTTCTTGAAAAAACAAAAAGAAGAAGGTGTTTCTCGTAAATTAGTTGCTTTTGAAATGATTGATAGAGGGATTCCTCGTCATGATTATTTAATCAAAAATGCTGGAGGTGAAACGATTGGTAAAGTAACTTCAGGAACTATGTCTCCTTCTATGAAAATTGGAATTGGACTTGGTTATGTTACAGTTGATAATTCAGCTTTAGATTCAGAAATATTCATCGATATTCGTGATAAAGGAATTAAAGCCAAAGTTGTAAAATTACCTTTTTATAAAAAGTAATTATTAGACTAATAATTATAATAATTAGAACCTTGGCAATTTTGTCAAGGTTTTTTTTTGTTATAATAGTGTATTTATCAAATCATTAAAATAATTAGTTGCCTTTAATAATCTTGATCCATACCATGAAAACATTTCTCCATCTACAAGTAGAATTTTTGAAGTTGGATAAATTAAACTTAACTCTTTAATGTGCTTATCTTTAAATGGATAAGGCTCTGAACTTAAAAATATATAATCCGGTGAATCCTTTGAGTCTAAATTTATTTCTGCGTATCTTTCTTCTTTCATGAAATTTGAAAATCCACATTCACTTAGAATTGAATTAATAAAAGTATTTTTTCCCGCTGATAAATAAGGGTTACGCCAAATTAAATACAAAACTGTTGGAGAATTCCCTTTAAATCTTGTTGAATTTTCTGTTTTAAATTGATCGAAAGAATTCTTTATAGAAGTGGAGATCTCATCAGCTTTTTCTGATTTACCAACTAATTCACCAATTTGCTCAATCATTTCAAGTGCATCTCGAAGTGTATAAATATCACTCATCCAAACAGGATATTGAGACTTTAAACTTTCGATATTTAGTTTTTCATTCTCCTCTTTATTACCAATTAATAAATCAGGATTGAGTTTTGAAACTTTTGCTAAAGAAATATCTTTTGTACCACCTACTCTAGTTTTCGATTTAAACCATTCATTTGGATGGATGCAAAACTTAGTTATCCCAATAACTTCTTCATCTAATCCTAAATCATATAATAATTCTGTTTGGGAAGGTACTAACGAAACAATCCGTCTTGGTGAAGCACTAAGACGGATTGTTTGATTCATTTGATCTTTATACTCTTTCATTTAAGAAAGTGAAGAAATTATATCGTATCGTGTGATAATGTGATACTTACCATTATCCATCTCAACTAATACTGCATGTGTGTTTTTGTTGATTAATTTTGAAACCTCTTCAACTGACGTTGATGTTTTTACAATTGGGAAAGGTGCTTGCATCACGCTTGAAATAGGAGAATCTTTTAATTCAGGATTGTCAATTAACAATTGGAATAAATGGCTATCATCTAAAGAACCAGCAAATTTATTGTCCTTCATTACTGGAATTTGAGAAATACCGAATTTTCTCATTTTTGCAATTGCATGAGAAAGTAACTCTTCAGAATATAATGAAACCAAAGGTTCATCTTTATGACCAGAAATTAAATCTCCAGCAGTTTTTAATTCTTCATCTAAGAATCCTCTTTCACGCATCCATTCGTCATTGAAGATTTTCCCAACATAACGACTTCCATGATCATGAAATATAACAACAATTATATCATCTTCTTTAAATTCATCTTTCAATTGTAAGATCCCTCCAATTGCTGAACCAGCTGAATTACCTACAAAAATACCTTCTTCACGAGCTAATTTACGAGTTAATACTGCTGCATCTTTATCAGTAACTTTTTCGAATTTATCAATTACATCAAAATCAACATTTGCTGGAAGTATATCTTCTCCAATTCCTTCTGTAATATATGGATAAATTTCATTTTCATCAAACACACCTGTTTCTTTGTATTTTTTAAATACAGAACCATATGTATCAATACCAATAATCTTAATATTTGGATTTTTTTCTTTTAAATATTTTCCTGTACCTGAAATTGTACCTCCAGTTCCGACACCAACTACTAAATGTGTGATTTTACCTTCTGTCTGTTCCCAAATTTCAGGACCAGTTTGTTCGTAGTGTGCTTGTCTGTTTGATAAGTTATCATATTGATTAACATACCAAGAATTTGGAATTTCAGAAGCCAATCTTCTTGAAACAGAATAGTATGAACGTGGATCTGTTGGCTCAACAGCCGTTGGACATACAACTACTTCTGCTCCTACAGCACGTAAAATATCCATTTTTTCTTTTGACTGCTTATCATTTAAAACACAAATTAATTTGTATCCTTTAATGATGGCAGCTAAAGCCAATCCCATTCCTGTATTTCCTGAAGTACCTTCAATGATTGTTCCACCTGGTTTTAAAATCCCTGCTTTTTCAGCGTCTTCAACCATTTTAACTGCCATTCTATCTTTAATAGAATTTCCTGGATTTGTTGTTTCAACTTTTGCTAAAACTGTTGCTTTAACATCTTTAGTAACTTTATTTAATCGAACTAAAGGAGTATTTCCAATTGTTTCAAGAATGTTATTGTAAATTTTCATGTTTGTTTATAGTAGTTTAATCTGTTCTAAATTATTTGACTAATTTATCTAATTCAATATGTAATCCAAGTCCTCTAAGTGCTTGACCTTGTGCTATTATCACACCTTCTTCATTAATCAAAACACCAAATGGGATCGAACTTGCACCATATGCTCTTGCGGCTATACCTTCTTTATCCCAACCGTGATTTGACCAAGTTAATTTATCATCATCGATTGCTTTTTTCCATGGATCTTCTTGTCGATCCAATGAAACACTAAAGACTTCGAAACCTTTAGCGTTTTTGAATTTCTTTTTATTGTATTTTGCATAAGCTTCAACAACATTTGGATTTTCTCTTCTACAAGGTCCACACCAAGATGCCCAAAAGTCGATTAATACAATTTTTCCTTTTAAATCAGAAAGTTTAATCGTTTTTCCAGAAGGATTTTTTAATTCAATCTCAGGTGCTTTTGATCCATTTATAGGAGAAGTCAACAAAGTAAAACTAGATAGCAATAAAAAAGCAGTAATTAATTTCATAGTATTTTTTTTCTTGTAGTTTTAACTAAAATAATGCCAAGAAAAAATTAGCTAATTCTTCTAATATCAGCACCTAAATTTCTTAATCGAATATCAATATCTTGATACCCTCTATCAATTTGTTCTATGTTGTGAATTGTACTTTTCCCTTTTGCTGATAATGCCGCAATTAACAACGATACTCCAGCACGAATATCAGGTGAAGTCATTGAGATTCCTTTCAACGTATGTTCGTTATTTAATCCAATTACAGTTGCTCTATGCGGATCACACAAAATGATTTGTGCTCCCATATCTATTAATTTATCTACAAAGAATAAACGTGATTCAAACATTTTCTGATGAATTAATACACTACCTTTTGCTTGAGTAGCAACAACCAAAATAATAGATAATAAATCAGGTGTAAATCCAGGCCAAGGTGCATCAGCAATTGTCAAGATTGAACCATCAATAAATGTATCAATTTCATAATGATCTTGAGCTGGAACATAAATATCATCTCCTTTTCTTTCTACAATTATCCCTAATTTTCTAAAAACATCTGGGATAATACCTAAATCATCATAGCTAACATCTTTAATTGTAATTTCAGATTTAGTCATTGCAGCTAAACCAATGAAACTTCCAATTTCAATCATATCAGGAAGAATTCTATGGAAACATCCATTTAATTCAGTAACACCTTCAATCGTTAACATATTAGAAGCGATTCCACTAATTTTCGCTCCCATTGAGTTTAACATTTTACATAATTGCTGTAAATATGGTTCACATGCAGCATTGTAAATCGTTGTTGTACCTTTTGCTAAAACAGCAGCCATTAAAACGTTAGCTGTTCCAGTAACTGAAGCTTCGTCTAAATGGATGTAAGTTCCTTTTAATTCTTTAGCGTCAACAGCATAAAAATGGGCTCCTGCATCATAATTAAAAGTCGCTCCTAATTTAACAAAACCTTCAAAATGAGTATCTAATCTTCTTCTTCCAATTTTATCACCTCCTGGTTTTGGTATATACCCTCTACCGAAACGAGATAATAAAGGCCCAACAATCATTATAGAACCTCTTAATGAAGCGGCTCTTTTTTTGAAATCCTCAGATTCTAAATAATCTAAATTAATGTCTTTCGCTTGGAAGATATAAGTTCCTTTTTCTACTTTCTCAACTTTAACTCCCATTGTTTGCAATAAATCGATCAATTTATTTACATCAATAATATCAGGAATATTAGAAATCGTAACCTTGTCTGGCGTTAATAAAACAGCACATAAAATTTGTAAAGCTTCATTTTTTGCACCTTGAGGAACTAACTCCCCTTTTAAAGGCTTACCGCCATGAATTTCAAAAGACGCCATTTTGATTATTTTTTAAATTTCTTTTTGTTTTGCTGTTGCTTGTTCTTGTTGTTTTTATTCTGTTGAATTCCGTATGATTTTAAAATTGAATTTGTACTCATTAAATCATCAGGATTTTCAAGAATCAATGCTTTTTTAGATAATTCAGATAATTGATTTGCAATCACATGATTTTCAACAGCATCATTATTGTAAACCAAAAACTGTTTTTTCATGAAATTAGCCATCGAACGTTTCAAATACTCTTTCTCACCTTCATCAGTAACTTCAGAAGCTCCTTCTAGGATTCGTTGTGTATATTTTCCA
>CALPUT020000009.1 GCA_943326825.2 Chryseobacterium gleum
GCCATATTTGTAACAGCAAATTTGAAAACTGATTTCCCTTCTTGCTTCACATAATGTAATTTATTTTCAACTGTTTCAATTGTTGGAGGATTTGCTGAACCACCAGCTGGTTGAATTAAAAATTCTCTTCCAGAACCATCCGCTCTTAAAATAAAATCTTGAACTCCTAATCCTTCTTCATTTGGCTCCAACAATACAACTCCACAACCATCACCAAAGATAATACATGTTGTTCTATCTTCATAATCAATTATAGAAGACATTTTATCAACTCCAATTACTAGAACTTTTTTGTATTTTCCAGTTTCAATAAATTGAGCGCCTGTTGATAAAGCATAAATAAAACCAGAACAAGCTGCAATAAGGTCAAAACCCCAAGCGTTTTTCATTCCTACTTTATCACAAATTATGTTCGAAGTACTTGGAAATGGATGATCTGGTGTAACTGTTCCAACAATAACTAAATCAATATCCATTGGATCTAAATTCATTTTGGCCAATAATCCATTAACAGCTTCCACAGCCATGTCAGATGAAGCTCCTTCTTTTTGGATTCTTCTTTCTTTTATACCTGTTCTAGTTGTGATCCATTCGTCTGTTGTATCAACAATTTTTGCTAACTCCTCATTAGACAAAACATAATCGGGAACATATCCGTTTACTCCTGTTATCGCTGCAGTTACTTTTCCCATAATTTAATTGAATGCTTCATTTACTTTTGACGCTAAACCAGATTTAGCTACTTCAAAAGCGTGTAATATCATATTTTTTACTGCCACATCATTTGAAATTCCATGACCGATAATCACGTTTCCTTTTACTCCAAGTATTGGTGTTCCACCATAATTTTCGTAATTAAAACGATCAAAATATTCATCTTTAATACCTCTTTTCTTCATCAGGTAAAAAATACCTTCTGCTTCTTTTAGAACAATATTCCCTGTAAAACCGTCGCAAACGATTACATCAGCTTTACCTAAAAATAAATCACGCCCTTCAATGTTTCCGACGAAATTAATTTCATCAGACTCAGCCAATAATTTGTATGTTGCAATCGTCAATAAATTTCCCTTTGATTCTTCTTCACCAATACTTAAAAGGGCAACTTTTGGATTTTCTACACCATAGACATTTTTAGAATATAATGCCCCTAAAAGTGCAAATTGGTATAAAACATCCGGTTTACAATCCGCATTAGAACCCACGTCCAATAAAATAGAATTAGATCCATTTATTGTAGGTAATGTAGAAGTAATACATGGACGAATGATCCCAGGAATTGTATTTATTTTGTAGATAGATCCTACAAGCATCGCGCCTGTATTCCCTGTACTAGCAAAAGCTTGAATTTGCTTTTCGGCTAATAAATCAAAACCAACTGAAATAGAACTATTCGGTTTTTGAGGTATCGCACGAGTTGGGTGATCATGCATCGTAATAATATCGGGCGCATGAACAATTTCAAAATCGGTTGGATTCCCTCCAAAATTAGAAAGGCAACTCAAGATTACATCTTGGTCACCTATTAATACAATAGTTGTATCTTCTGGAAGCTCTTTCTGGGCAAGAATTGCTCCTGACACATTTGCATCTGGAGCAAAATCACCACCAAAAATATCAATTCCTATCTTCATCAAGAAGAAAATTATTTTCTATTAACAGTTAATTAAACTGCAACTTCTTTTTCTGCTACGACTCTACCTTTGTAATAAAGTTTCCCTTCATGCCAGTGAGCATGGTGAAACAAATGTGGTTGTCCTGTCGTTGGGCAAGTCGCAATATTATCAGCTACTGCTTTAAAATGCGTTCTTCTTTTATCTCTTCTTGTAGTCGAGATTCTGCGTTTTGGATGTGCCATCTTACTTTATTTATGCTTTTTAATTCAAATTTTTCAATATAGACCATCTTGGATCTATATCATCGTTATTATTGTCGTCGTCATCTTCTTCTTCAGAATCATCTTCATCATCATCCTCGTCGAAGTCTTCGTCATCAAAATCTTCATCATCAAAATCATCGTCATCGTCATCTTCGTTTGCATTCACTACATACTTATCTAACAATTCCAACATTTCTGGGTTACATTCTCCTTGTTCATGAACTACCCTTACAGGTAATGAAACTGAGATTAACTCATAAATATTCATTTTTACATCAAGCTCATACGCTTCAAAATCTAAAACAACCAATGCTTCGTCATCTGTTAAATCTCCACCAAATTTGTAAACAATTTGATATTCCCCTTCAACTTCTTCTTCAATAGGATCTGTACATCTATCACAACTTGTAGTAACAAGTCCTTCAACATGAAAAACACCTATTAGCATTGTTTCTTTTTTTTCCAATTCTAAACGCACGTGAACCTTTCCACTTTGTATAATTGAATATTCTATATCATCAAAGAACGTGTCCGAAATTTCAAATTCAAATATATGAAAACCAATCTTTAAACCAACAAATGGTATTATATATTCGTGTTTCGACATACTTTTATCCTAAAATCGGACTGCAAAGTTAACATTTTTAACTGAAAATTGTTAATATCTATCAACTTTTTAACAATTTTTTATTTGTAATGTATTTTGAAGCCCTTTTTTTAACTTAATTTACTACAAAATATTAATCCAAAGAACCTGCTCGCTTTTTCTCTGGAGCTTGTATTTTTAAAGGATTTGCTGTGATTTCTTTTCTCAATTTTTGCTGACGAAAAATATCCATTGCTAAATAGATAGCATTTCGCATAGATTGAGAAGAAGCAATACCTTGACCAACAATATCAAACGCAGTTCCATGATCTGGAGATGTTCTAACAACGGGAAGACCTGCTGTAAAATTAACTCCTTCATCAAAAGAAATTGCTTTAAAGGGAATTAATCCTTGATCGTGATACATTGCTAAAACAGCATCGTATTGAAACATAGAAGAAGATCCGAAAAATCCATCTGCAGGAAATGGTCCAACTGCGATTACATTGTTTTGTTCTTTTGCTTTATTGATTGCAGGTAAAATAAGCTCCAAATCTTCTGTACCCATTTTGCCGTTTTCACCAGCATGAGGATTTAATCCTAAAACCGCAATTTTTGGTCGTGTTATTCCAAAATCATTTTTCAAGGATTTTTCAACTGCTAAAATCTTATTGTATATTTTATCAATAGATAATGAACCACTTACTTCATTGATTGGAATATGTGTTGTCACCAAAGCTACTCTAAGTGTATCACTTACCATCATCATTAATGCTTCATCCATCCCAGCCATTTCAGCTAAGTATTCAGTATGTCCAGGGAATTTAAAACCCGTTTTTTTCATTGCCTCTTTTGAAATTGGAGCTGTTACTAAAACATCAATTTTTCCAGAAGCTAAATCATTTGTAGCAGCTTCTAAGGACATTAAAGCAAACTTCCCTCCTATTTCTGTTGCTTTACCCAGTTCAAAAGGGATTTCTTCATTCCAAACATTGATAACATTCACTTTTTTATTATGTATCTCGTCTGCATCTTTGCATGACTGGTACATAAAATCTGGAAGTTTGATTGCTTTTTTATGATAAGAAATTGTTTTCGTTGATGCATAAATCACAGGAGTACAATCGACTAAAATTTGTGAATCACTTAGTGCTTTAATAACAACTTCAGGACCAATTCCATTAATATCTCCAATGGAAATTCCAACTCTGACAGGACTAGCTGTCGCTAATTCTCTTTCTTTATCTTTATCCATTATTTGTAGTTTTTCACAAAGTTCAACAATAAACGAACTCCAGAACCTGTTCCACCTTTTCCTTTGTAATCAACTGGAGCATCTAACCAAGCTGGACCAGCAATATCCATGTGAATATATGGTGCTTTAACAAAATGTTCTAAGAATTTTCCTGCTGTAATCATTCCTGCATTTGCACCACCAATATTTTTTAAATCAGCAATTGGAGATTTCATCTCTTCGTAATATTCATCCCAGAAAGGAAAACGAACCACTCTTTCGAATTCTTCATTTCCTGCTTTTTCTAATTGATTGAAATATTTATCATCTGCATTTCCCATAATGATTGAAGCATGATGACCAATTGCTCTTAACGCTGCTCCAGTTAATGTTGCAGCATCAATTACTAATTCCGGATCGAATTTTTTAGAATAAGCCAACGCATCTCCTAAAATCATCCTTCCCTCTGCATCTGTATTCAATACTTCAACAGTTGTTCCATCATACATCGTTACGATGTCACCAGGTGCGTATGCATTCAATCCTGGACGATTATCCGTAGCAGGAACTAAAGCAATAATATGTGTTTTCACATTGTTTAAAGCTGCTGCATAAACCGCTCCAACTACACATGCTGCTCCAGCCATATCGCTTTTCATACAATCCATTGAACCGGGAGTTGGTTTCAAACTTAAACCACCTGTATCATAAACAACACCTTTTCCAACTAATACGATTGGTTTTTTGTTTGATGGTTTCTTCGGTTTGTATTCTACAATTGTAAAAGTAGGTGGATCAATTGAACCTTTATTTACAGCTAATAAACCTCCCATTTTCAACGCTTCAATTTTAGATTTCTCTAAAATTTGAACTGTTATTGGTGCCTCTTTTGCTAAAGCTTCAATTTGTTCGCTTAATTGCACTGCATTTAAATGAGAAACTGGTTCATTCACCATATCTCTTGCCCAAAAAACAGCTTTGATTGTATTGTTTAATTCTTCAATTCGTTTAGTACTAACAGCCTCTCCAACAAGAATTGCAGTTAATTTATTCGCTTGTTTTGAAGCATCTTTCAAATATTTGATGAATTGATAATTTGAATATGCAATTCCTTCAGCAACATTTAATGCTTCACTTTCTTCTCCAATTACTTGAACTTTTACAGCTTCTTTTCCTATTAATTTTTGAACTGCCGAACCTGCAACTCTTAATTTCTCTGCATCTTGATCTCCTTTAATAAAGTAAGCAATACTATCAGCACTTTTTAAATAGTCTGATTTTTTATCACTTTTCAAGAAAACTTTAAGGAAATCTCCTAAAATTACCGGTAACTCTTTAATATCAGCGTTTCCAGTTAATGATTTTTTTGTGCCAACGATAACGAGATGTTGTGTACTTTCTAATTTTGTATATTTCTGTATGTACATACTTCTATTTTTTGAATATGTACAAATTTACATTTTTAAAGGTTACAACAAATAGCTAATTTGAATCATTCGTAATTAATTTGCTGATTTTCTTTTATCAAATTCAACCAATAATTCATTTAACTTTGAAAATCGCTTCCATGCAGTTAATTCAATATTGATATTGGTAACTATTGTCTTTTTTTGAAGTAAATGATAGATGCGTTGTTTGCCTAAAAATGTTCCGTTTTTCTCTTCGAATGTAACATTGAATTCATTTGAAGGAATTGAAATAGTGGATAATTTTCCGTTCAATGTATTAATGATTGAAAACTCTACCAAATCATTTTGAAAATCAATTTCAACTAGCATACCCATTTTATAGGATTTGAAAAGTCGTTTTGAGTAAAAATAGATTCCTACAATAGAAAGTAAAATATTAATAATGTTGTAATCATTAATGAAAACAAGTATTGGCGGATATTTGTTTCCTGACCAAGCAAAACATGGATAGGTAAAAACAAGTAAAATACCAACCATCCAAGCCAGCATTAGAACCACCGAATATTTAATGATTAGGGTAAGATATCCATCTGTTAGTTCATGGAATTGCTCTTCAATTGTAAATTTCATAGTAAATAGAGTTAGCATTTAACTCTTCGCTCAGAGTAAATATAAAAAAATTTACTGAAATTTTTAAATTAAATCACTAACAATAATTTATCAATCGCTTACTCTTCTTCCTCTACTGGTTCTTCAGAATTCTCACCATCTTCTTTCTCTACTTCTGACCAATCTACATCATAAAATTCACGATTCATTGATTTACCTAAATGGTAATTCGTAATGATAATATCCAATAATTTTTCTTTTACTTTGATCGTTTCTTCGATGTCTGGTAAATTTGGATTTAAACAGATATCTCCTAAATACTTCGTTTTAGATAAATCTCCTCCCAACCATCTTCCGTCACGTTTACCATTTACATATGTTCCAACTTGGTTTAATTTACCAAATGGATCGTAAAATTTCCAAACTCCTGCTGGAAGACCATTTTTCATCAATCCTTCGCTTTGTAAAGTCCCATTATCATAATGATTTTTCACGTAACCATTAATCGCATTTGCAGATGGTTTCTCCCAGAACGAATAGAACTGGCGAATTTCATAGTGATCACTGTGAGAACAATCATACTTCTCATACTTTTCAATTATGTAGCTTTTAGAAATTAAGTTACCTAAAGTATCTAATTGAGAATAAATTCCTTTTGAGTTAAAAGAGATCGAATCATTTAATTTAATAATCGAATCAAAATAATTTACTTCATACAATGCTTTTCCATAGTAATCGTAATATTTCCACAATCCTTTTTTCTTACCTTTCGACATCCCGCCATCTCTTGCAATTGTATCATTAGGATAGTATTTTGTTAAATGATAATTGACATTGCTTTTATTTACCAAACTAGGACGGCCATAATAAGGTTTTTCATAGTACTCCATACCAATACCATGATCTGACAATACTTTGTCTAAGGATTGAGAACTTGTTATATCCGATGGTCGGAAGTAAATTGAATCTTTCCAATCAAATGTATAACGAACGCTTAATTCGTTTTCTTCCCAAATTTTTTCTTCAATTGGATATGAATATAAGAATTTGACATAATGATATTTCGTTCCTAATGAATCATATGCTTCATAATCATCGATTGGTTGTCCATTTAAGAAAAAACCTCTTTTAGCAACTTTCCCATTGATATGATACGCTTTTGATTCTCCTTGTAAAGCGCCATTTTGGAAATTCAAACTATACAAAAGTGTTGTATCTATATCTGGCAATGTTAAATACGTTTCTAAATAACCATCCAAAGCACCTTCACTATAATTACTCTTAGTGAAAACAAGTTTGTTTCTTTCTAAAGCTAGACCATGATTGAAATCATTCAAGTAATTTTCTCTTTGTTCGATTTCTCCTTTCCAGTTAAAACGATGAAATTCTCCTTGTTTCAATCCTTTTTTGTAATTCGTTGTGGTTTCTAAAAAGTGAGTTTTCTTTTTTGGAAGTACTTCCCAAGGAGTTGTTTCTTCATAATATTCTTCATCTTCCTTTGCTACTGGTTCAGCGTAGGAATATGTCTTCAATACACCATCAATTTGGCCATTTAAAAACGGCACTTCAAATAACAACTTTCCAAATTGATCTCTTACTTTCCATACGCCTTCTGGTTTACCATTTAAATACTTCCCTTCTATATTTTTTGAAAAAACTGGAATATCCTTTTCTTTGATTTTTGGGGCTTTATTCTCTTCATCATATTCTTCCTCATAATATTGATCTTGGTATAATTGAGGTTGATAAATATATTCTGAAAAGAAAGGAAGTAATGAGAAAGTAACTTGTTCAAAATTACTACTACTCAATTCACTTGCGTCGATAATGTTATAAATGTATTCGTATTTTGATTTGCCTGTTTCCTTATATTTTGCGTAATCAGAAATTAATTTATCGCTAAACGAATTCGTACTTGGGAAAGCTATATTAATTGATTTATTTAATTTAACTTTTGGTGTTTTTGCATTCAATTGAACGACAATTTTACCTGAAAATGGAATTGATTCTTTAAATAAGATATCATCTGTTGCTACATCAAAATTTGTTTCAAACTCATTAACGCTATTGATTGGAATTGAATCTCTAACATCAAAATTATTATATTGACTTGCAGATTGATTAGATTTTAAAGTTAAATTTTGAAAATGAAAGTGTTTGAATCCCGTCCAATTATCAAATTTTTCACCGAAAATAACTTCTTGATTATTAAGATTTGTTCCATTTATAGAATACCCATTCATTTTTAATAAGTGTTCCCTTGGAAAATAGATTCTAGAATATAAAATAGAAGTATCTTCTCTACTCCAAGATTTCCAAAGAATTACTGAATCCACTTCTGTGAAAAAACGAATAGAATCCATTTTATCATATTCAAAAAATTCTCGATAGTTATAAGCTTTAACTTCTAAGCCATCAATAATAAATGTTTTGAAAGTTACAGGTTCAAATCTCATTCTTTTATAGTCACCCCATGAATCAAAGATAATTTCATGAAATAACTTCCCATCGTAATCGTAGATGGTTTGTAAAAATTGATTTGAATCAGGTAAATAAGTAACAATATCATATGGTTTTCCATTATCCCAAAAGATTGTATCTTCTTTCAATAATTTTCCATCTTTGAATTCATAACGAAACATTAATTGACCATTTGGATAATGGCGCTCATATATTCCTTTGTATTTAAAAGAAAAACCTAAACTGTCAATTGCTTTTCCTCGTTTAATGTATTTCTCTTTTTCAGCGTCATAAATTTCATGGATATAATTAATTCCTTCTTCAGGATAATATTCATCTTCCATATAATCTCCCTCCTCTTCATAGTTGTAATCATCTTCATCTCCTTCAACATAATCATCTTCTGATTCTGTTTGTTTTGTGAAATTAATCTCAGCTAAATCTATTGATAAGTCATAAGGTGGGTAGGTATATTCAAAATTATAACCTTCGATATCTGTTTCATCGGCATTAATTAATCTGAATCGAACAATTGGTTGTTTCACCACTTTCTTTTTATCTTCAATCGTATATTCAGCTGTAACTATTTTATTATCTCTTTCAATAATTTCATTAAAATCGTCATCATATGTTATGTTCAATTCACGTTCAATCCAACTACCAGATTCAGCATCATTTAAAAATTCACCTTCAAAAATCGGGTATTTTCCTATAGTTTTGTTATAATAATAACCAGATTTTAGCCCATTTGAGAAATTTACAATTTCTATAATCGTATCAGTTCTAGGAAAACCATTTGCAATATAAAACTCTTTATCTTCTTTTGTAATACGTTGATTTTTTAGATTTCTTGTTTCTATTTTCCATTCACCATCTTTCAAACCGTTAATGAATTTACCTTTTTTCAATGTATCTCCATGAAAATTAAACCAAACAGCATCGCCATCTAACATGTTATTTTTAATCGTAAAAATCCCTGCAACTTTTTTAGAAACTATTTCATAATTTCCAGTTTCATTTACCAAGGCAAAATCAGAAAAATATTGAATGTATTTTCCATCTGGAATTTTGTCTAAACAAGGGGTAATATCTTTGTCAAATTGATAACTCATTTCCAATAAAGGGTATGGATTTTTATCAATAGCTTTCCTCAAATTCTTATCTATCTCTTGATTTTGTTGGTTGATTGTTTTTTTATAAACTCTTAATTCCTGTTTAAATAGTTTAATATCACGTTTAAATTCTTTATTACTCAAATCTTTACCTTGATTTTCTCTGTAATAGATAGTCATAAATTTTTTAAATTTTCTGACTTTCATTCCATAATAGTAATAACCATTTGCATTGGTAGTTATCTGAAAAGGGTACTCAAAATAGGTTCCTCCATTAAAACTTACAGTATCAATTTTTTGAGAAAAACCAAAGTATGCAGAAAGAAAAAAGAACGTTGAAATAAAAATTTTAACGATCGAAAAGTGAATGTTACTGTTCATATGTATATGTTTCAATGGAGAAATATTCTTTATCATTAGATGCATTTTCTTTTTGGTGAAGAATCCTTATTGGTTCCTCTTTTTTATTGAATTGAAAATTCGAAATCATTCGTGTTACAAATACCTCATCTGCAAACGTAGAATCAATATAACCGTTACAAATACCTTTATTATTATAAGTAAAAGAACGTTTGTAATCAAAAGGATAAACTTTTTTTAACCAATAATCAGGCACTTTTACTGAATGTTTGTCGTAAATAAACATTTTAACGTTTTGTTCTTTTACTTTATTTGATACTTGGTATTTTTTTGAAGGAAAAAGTGGTGTTCCCCAACCTATAATATCTTTTGTATCTGGTTTTAATATTGAATCTACAGAAAGTGTACCCCAATATTTTGAGTTTAATAAGAAATAACTAAAATCTCCAGTTTCCATGTCTTGATATGCTAAATATTTCTTAGCACCTTTTCGCTTAACAAACATTTTAAAATCTAATTCTCTTACTTCTGGATCGAAAAACTCATGTGTTTCTGAAATTCGTTTAGTAGTTTTTGTAACGATTGTTTTACGTTTTACCTCAGAATAACCATAGGCATCTTTTTCACCGGTATAGCTAAATAAAATTGAACCAATTTCTCGATCATCATAGTAGTAATGTACATTTAACTGAATAATTTTACCTAATTGATTAAAGAAGTATTCTCGCATTTCTCTAGGAACAGCTCCATGAATACTTTTCAATGGATTTTGAACCTCTCTATCCAATTTGAAGGTCTTACGCGTAATCTTTTTGATTTTATGCGCTTTAATAATGGAATCCGTGAACCAAATGGGAAAAGACACATCATTTTCATCTTCAGTTAGTAAGGTATTCAAATGAAAAATTGATGATTTTTTAACGTCATTTGTTAATTTATCTAACTCTTCTGAATTATCTGAACAACCAGAAATAGCAAAAAGTAATAAAAATATCGAAAGTTTATGCAGTGCCATTCGATAAAGATAATCTTAAACTAAATGCATCGATTTAAGAAGTTGAAAATTAATGAACAATTGATTTTTTATAGCGATGAAAATCGAATTGAACAATAAATTGAATGATTGGAAGGAGTAGTAAATGTTAACTCAAAATGATTTGAGTTAACATTTAATTTATTTTTATTTTAAATCTGGCATTTCTCTTGTGAAAGCTGGAATACCTGTAATATCCATACCTGTAATTAACAAGTGAATATCATGTGTTCCTTCATAAGTAATTACTGACTCTAAGTTTGCCATGTGACGCATCATAGAATATTCGCTAGTAATACCCATTCCACCGTGAATTTGACGTGCTTCTTTAGCAATGTTTAAAGCGATTTCACAGTTGTTACGTTTCGCCATTGAAATTTGAGCAGAAGTTGCTTTACCTTCATTTCTTAATTGGCCTAAACGGAATGTTAATAATTGTGCTTTAGTGATTTCAGTAATCATTTCAGCCAATTTCTTTTGCGTTAATTGGAAAGCAGCAATCGGAACTCCGAATTGTGTTCTTTCTTTTGAATATCTTAAAGCTTGATCGTAGCAATCCATTGCAGCACCTAACGCACCCCATGCAATTCCGAAACGAGCAGAATCTAAACAACTTAATGGAGCACCTAATCCAGATCTTCCAGGTAAAATATTTGCTTTAGGAACTTTTACATTTACAAAAATTAATTCACCAGTAGCAGAAGCTCTTAATGATAATTTACCATGCATTTCTGGAGTTGAAAACCCTTCCATTCCTCTTTCTACAACAATACCATGAATTCTTCCTGTTTCATCTTTTGCCCAAACTACAGCGATATCTGCAAAAGGAGCATTAGAAATCCACATTTTAGCACCATTCAAAATAACATTTTCACCATCACCAGCATCTTTGAAATTAGTGATCATTCCAGAAGGATTTGATCCATGATCTGGTTCAGTTAAACCAAAACACCCCATCATTTCACCTGTAGCTAATTTTGGAAGGTATTTTTGTTTTTGTTCTTCAGATCCATATTTCCAAATAGGATACATTACTAAAGAACTTTGAACTGAAGCAGTAGATCGTAAACCTGAATCGCAACGCTCTAATTCTTGCATAATCAAACCATAAGAAATTTGATCCAATCCTGCCCCACCGTATTCTTCTGGAATGTAAGGACCGAAAGCACCTATTTCTCCTAATCCTTTTAATAAATGATTTGGGAAAGTTGCTTTTTCAAAATGCTCATCAATGATTGGAGATACTTCTTTCTTCACCCAAGCACGCGCTGCATCACGAATCATTTTATGCTCTTCTGTCAATAAATCGTCCAAATTGTAGTAATCTGGTTGTACGTATAAATCTGTTGCCATATTAATGTTTCTATTATAACTTTACAAAAATAATTAAAATTTTTATCGTTTGCAGATTTTTTAATTAATTTAGATGATATTTGTTAAATCTTTAGAGGGAATAGTTTATTTTGTTAAATATTACACATCAAATAGTCGGATATAATTCAACAGTTTCAATTCCTTCACATTTAATTGAAAGAGAATTTAACATCACAAATTTTTTAATACCCATAATAATTGTTTCTTTTTCATTAATAACTTTAGCAAAATACAGAAATACGCGTATTATTATAATATTATCAAAATTGTTTTTAAGTTCAAAAAATTTAGAATATGTTTTGAAGGAAGAAATGAGAATAAATTCTATAAGTTCGATAGCATTATTAATCAACTATTTCATTGTTTTAAATGCTTGTATATTTTTGTGTTCATACCATATTTTGCATCAAACAACTCTACAGTCAATTATTCTATCAATAATTGTTTCAATAAGTTTTACATCTATGCAAATCATAGGTTTATGGCTTGTTGGTCTCATTTCAGGCGAAAGTAAATCAATAAATATTCCAATCACTGAGACAGTTATTTTATATGAAACAGTTGGTATAATTTTATTTTTTGTTGCATTATGTTGGATGTTGAATCCACAATTATCAGATATATTTTTAAAAATATTTGAAGGAGTAATTCTTCTAGAAATAATCGTTCGTTTCTCAAAATGTGTCATTTCAGTTTTAAAACGAGGTGTAGTATGGTATTATATTATTTTATATCTTTGCACACTTGAAATTTTACCGTTAGTTGTAGTGTATTTATATCTAAAGGTAAATTTGATTTATTAATTTGATTGTGAATATTTTAACGTACTGAAAATTGGCTATTAAAACTATATTGGTATCGCAACCAAAACCCGAGGGAGACAAATCGCCATATTATGATTTGGCTGATAAATATAAATTGAAAATTGATTTTAGACCTTTTATTAAGGTTGAGGGAATTAGTGCTCAAGAATTTCGCACTCAAAAAGTGAACATTCCTGAGCATACTGCTATCATTATGACTTCTAAAGCTGCAATTGATCACTTTTTTAGAATTGCAGAGGAAATTAGATTTGAAGTTCCAGATACAATGAAATATTTTTGTATTTCTGAAGCTGTTGCTTATTATCTTCAAAAATATGTAAGTTTTAGAAAAAGAAAAATTTTCTTTGGTAAACAAACAATTGAAGAATTGGTTGAATTAATGAAAAAACACAAGGGAGAAAAATTCTTACTTCCTTGTACTGATATTTTACGTGATAAAATTCCTGAAACATTAGAAGAAAACAATATCAATTTTACAAAAGCAACTCTTTACAGAACTGTAGCTTCTGATTTATCTGATTTAGAAGATGTATATTATGATATGTTAGTTTTTTTCAGTCCTGGTGGAATAGAATCGTTAATGAAAAACTTCCCAGATTTCAAACAAAACAATACCTTTATTGCTGCTTTTGGTCCAACAACAGCTAATGCGGTTCTAAAAAATAATTTACGTTTAGATGTTCATGCACCTCAACCGAATGCTCCCTCTATGACGGCAGCAATTGAATTGTACGTGAAAGAACAATTAAAAAAGAAATAAAATATATATAAAATTAAACATTGAAAGTCTATTAGTTTAAGCTAATAGACTTTTTTGTTTTAACCCTATCAAAAATTTATACATTAAAGGTTTTCAAAATCTAGAATCCAAAATTTAAAATTCAAAATTCATTTTGAGTGTTATCCACCTTTCTGCGTTCATAATTTCTCCTTTTCACGATTTTAACTCGTATTAAGTTTCTCATATTTGTTATACTTTATTAATTATAGTTATTATGAGATTTATTTGTTTGTTTATCAGTCTTTTATTATTAACATTTTCATGCGTTCCAGCAAAAAAATACAATGATTTAGTTGCTAGAGAAAAGAAATGCAATGAAGAACTAGAAAATTACAAAGCAAGTTCAATAGATTTTCAAGGAAAATTTAAAGATATTGAAGCTAAATATTTAGTCTTAACGAAAGAGATCGCTTCATTAAAAATTGACACAAATGAATTAGGAACAAAATTCAGATTATTGCAAACACAATATGATAAAATTGTTGACCAAAATGAAGTTTTAGAAAACAAATATGATAAACTAAGATTGTCAGGTGCAAAAGAAACATCTTTGTTACAATCTGATTTAGAAGCAAAAAATTTAGAGTTACAACGTAAAGAAGATGCATTAGAAAACATCGAAAAGGAATTGAATTTAAAATCTAAATTATTAGCTGAAAGAGAACAACGCGTAAATGAATTAGAAGAATTAATTAAACGGAAAGATGATGCTGTAATGGCATTAAAAACAAAAGTTTCAAATGCATTAAAAGGATTTGAAAATAAAGGACTAACAGTTGTAAATAAAAACGGAAAGATTTATGTAAGTCTTGAAGCTAAATTATTGTTTAAAACAGGAAGCGTAGCTGTTGAGGAAGAAGGTAAAAAAGCCTTAATTGAATTAGCGAAAGTATTAGAGCATGAAAAAGACATTGAAATAATTGTAGAAGGTCATACCGATACTGATAAGTTAGCAAGTTCAACCAGTCCAAAAAACAATTGGGAATTATCCGTTTTACGTTCAACATCTGTTGTAGATATTATGATATTAAACTCAAAAGTAGATCCAGCTCAATTAATGGCAGCAGGGCGTTCAGAATTTCATCCTGTTGATTCTCAAGATAAAGCAAAAAATAGAAGAATTGAGATTATTATTTCACCGAATTTAAATGAATTGTTTGAGATTATAAATAAATAATTAAATTTATCACCATTATTAACTTTTAACAAAAAAACAAAATGAAAAAATTTTTATTTTTATCAGTAGCTATCTTAGCATTAGTATTAGGTTCTTGTTCTAAAGAAGCAAAATTAAACAGAAAAATAGATGGAAAATGGGATATCGTTACTTTTGCTGGTATTTCACCTGCATCTCTTGGTATTACTTCTTTTACAATCGAATTTACAAAAGATAAAAAAGGTAAAGGAGCATATACTTCAACTTCAACATCTTCTACAGGTACTGATTCTTCTACAGGTACTTATGTTTTGACAGATGATACTAAAATTACAATGACTGAAAATGCTTCTGCAAATAACAGTACTCCTACTCCAGATGCAATGACAGTAACTGACTATAGCAAAACAGATTTAACATTGACTGATGCAAGTGGTAAAGCTATCGTTTTGAAAAAGAAATAAAAAATAATTATATATTTCTAAAACCCTTTGTAACTTTACAAAGGGTTTTTTTGTGACCCATATTTATGCTCGAATCCATACAATTAAAATTAAAATCGCTTCCTAGTAGCCCTGGAGTTTATCAGTATTTTGATGCTGAAGGAACGATTATTTATGTTGGTAAAGCAAAAAATCTTAAAAATCGAGTTTCTTCTTATTTTAATAAAAATCAAGAAAACGGTAAAACGAGAGTACTTGTCCGTAAGATCGTTGATATCCAATACATTATCGTTGATACGGAATTTGATGCATTATTACTTGAAAATAGTTTAATTAAAAAATACCAACCTAAATACAATATTCAATTAAAAGACGATAAAACTTATCCTTGGATTTGCATAAAAAAAGAACCATACCCTCGCGTGTTTTCAACTAGAAGATTGGTTAGAGATGGATCAAAATATTTTGGACCTTATCCAAGTGTTAAAGTTTTGAATACATTGTTAACATTATTGAAAGAACTATATCCTTTAAGAAATTGTTCATTTGATTTATCAAAGCAAAAAATTGAAGAACGTAGGTATAAAGTTTGCCTCGAATATCATATTGGAAATTGTAAAGGTCCTTGTGAAGCGAAACAAACTGAAAGTCAATATCAAATCTATATAACTCAAATTGAAAATATTGTAAAAGGTAATTTGAATAGTGTCGTTCAGGTATTGAAAAATATGATGCAAGAATATGCAACCAATTTTCAATATGAATTAGCTCATGAAATCAAACAAAAAATAGATATTATTGAGCAATATAAAGCGAAATCTACCATTGTTTCTCCAACCATTCATGAAGTCGATGTTTTAACAATTGTGAATGATGATAAATCAGCTTTCATTAATTATTTAGTGATAAGTAATGGAACAATCATTCATGGATATACAACCGAGGTAAAGAAAAAATTAGACGAAACGCCAGAAGAAATAATCGGATTTGCTTTACCTGAATTAAGAGAACGCTTTGAAAGTCAATCCAAAGAAGTGTTATTAGAAAATCCGATTGATTTAAAAATAGAAGGAATTCTATTTTCCGTTCCTCAAAAAGGAGATAAAAAACACTTGGTTGATTTATCGATTCGAAATGGGAAATTCTATAAATTAGAAAAACTCAAAAAAGAAAAAATCGTTAATACAGAGCGACATACAGAGCGAATCCTAGAACAAATAAAAAAAGATTTTAGATTAAAAGAACTACCTGTTCACATAGAATGCTTTGATAACTCTAACATTCAAGGAACAAATCCAGTTTCGGCTTGCGTAGTATTTAAAAATGGAAAACCGAGCAAACAAGATTATCGTCATTTCAATGTTAAAACAGTAGAAGGACCGAATGATTTTGCGACAATGGAAGAGGCTGTTTATCGTCGATACAAGAGAATGTTGGATGATGAACAAACATTGCCTCAATTAATAGTTATCGATGGAGGGAAAGGTCAATTAAGTTCAGCATTAACGGCGTTAGAAAAATTAGAATTAAGAGGCAAAGTAGCAATTGTCGGTATTGCAAAACGACTGGAAGAAATATTTTTTCCTGGGGACAGTTTACCAATTTATTTAGATAAAAGAAGTGAAAGCTTAAAAGTGATTCAATTCCTTAGAAATGAGGCGCATCGATTTGGAATTACACATCATAGAAATAGAAGAAGTAAATCGGCCATCGATTCAGAAATCGGAGAGATTGAAGGAATTGGTCCAAAGACTCAAGAAATACTTATGAAAACATTTAAAACAGTTTCTGAGATTAAAAAACTTGAATTAAAACAACTTGAAGAAGCTATTGGTTTTTCTAAAGCAAAAATTGTTTGGAATTATTTTAATCATTAAATAAATTGATAGCTAAAGCATAAAAATTTTAGATAAATAATTCTGAAGCAATGTGATCAGCTTTTAATTTCCCTTCTTCTGTAAGAGAAATGATGTTTTCTTCTTGTTTCAACCAATTGCAATCAATGAACTGATTTAAGGTTTTCCAAAATGTTTTTGGTGGTTCACAAATTTCTTTTAATTTATCCAAATTAAGTCCATAAATTGTTCTAAGCCCAGTTAAAATGAATTCATTAAACTGATTTTCTATCGATAATATCTCAATTTCAAACCACTTTTCATCATTTTCCAACGCTTTTATATAACTCCTATTATTAGAAACATTCCAACTTCTGGATTTACCATTAAATGAATGAGCTGATGGTCCTATTCCAGTATAATGAATTCCTTTCCAATAACTTGAATTGTGTTTTGATTCGAAATTTGGTTTACTAAAATTTGATATTTCATATTGATTTATACCTGCATTTTTTAATTTTTGAACGAGTAACTCAAATTGATCACTTTGTTCGTCTTCATTAGATAAGTAAATCTGTTTTGAATCAACCCATTTTTTTAAGGCTGTTTTACCTTCAACAGTCAAACAGTAAGCTGAAATATGTTGCACATCTAATTGAATCGCAATATCAATCATGTCTGCCCATTCTACGATTGTTAGATTAGGTAATCCATAAATTAAATCAATACTAATATTGTTAAAACCCGCTTTTTGGGCCATAGGAATACAATTCAATGATTCTTCAGCAGTATGAGCTCGATTCATCCATTTTAAATCTTCTGCCCGAAATGATTGCAAACCAATACTCAATCTATTAATTCCAACGGATTTAAATTCTACTAATTTTTCAAATGTTAAATCATCCGGATTTGCTTCAAGGGTGATTTCAGAAGTATCTTTTACCGTGAATGAAGTTTGAATTATTGAAAGCAATAATGCCAATTCGTCTTTCAATAATATACTTGGAGTTCCACCTCCAAAATAAATGGTTTCGATAGGTTCATTTATTTCTTCCTTACGAAGCAAAATTTCTTTACAAATGGATTCAATCATTTTTTCCCTATAAGAATGATATGTCGTACTAAAATGAAAATCACAATACGAACATTTTTGCTTACAAAAAGGAATATGAATATAAATACCAGCCATACGGTGTAAAGTTAACGTGATTTCTATGCAAATAAGAAATTCTAGTAAAATAGTAAGCAAAAATAAGGATATGCCAAAAAACATTTTAAAATTTATAGGTTAATGCGCGGAAAATTAAATTTTAATTGTACATTAATACTATAATTCAAAATTCTACGCTATGAATTTCAATGAAAGTAAAAAATCGCTAAGCGAAGAGCTTGATCAGTTTATGAATATTTTAAATGATTTATTACCTCATTATGAACGTTTAATGAATCAACAATCATTGAATAAAGATGAATTGAAAGAATTAGGAGAAGTAGAATATTTCCTAATTGAAGTGAATTCCAAAATCAACGATATTAAAAATAAATTAGATCAACATCTTTTTGGACATACATTAGATTTGTATTATAAGTACAAAGAAAAAGCAAAAGAAGGAGATTTAAATGCAATTCAAAAGGTAAATAGAATGCGAGATTTCTTTAAAAACACATTGAAGGGAGAGGCAATGGTGAATTGGAATTAAATTATTTTTTAATCTTTTTTTCAATTTCATTATCCCTAAATGCTGAAGGAACTAAATCAGGAATAATCTTCAATACCAACGGTAGTAAAATAGCTCCTCCAGGCAGTAAAAATATGGCCAACGATGGCATTGATTTTACTATATCTAAAAATTGAGATTTTACTATTTCTTTTTCTTCCTTCGATAGATCTTCTGTTGCTGATTTTTTAATCAGAAATACTAAATCTTTACTCTGTTTTAACTCTGCAGCTAATTTATCTTTATTCCTACCTAGAATCTTTAACCAATGTTTAGTAACACTGTTATACATTTTTTCATAGGAAGTTGATGATTGTAGAAACGAAACTTTGTCATTATTCTGTAAAACAAATTTTTCTATCAATAAGACTGATTCGTTAAAAGACTGATTTGTAATTTTTAAATAATCAAAAAGGTCATGAAGATATTTCTCTTCTTCTAAATTAGTTTGATTCTTAGAATAAATTGTAAGAATGGAAAGGTCTAAAATAAATTGTTTGAACATCCAATTTGAGAAGACAACTTCAGTAAAATCATTAAAACTAGCCCCTTTTTTAAATTTTTCTTGAACAAATGCTTTGTCACTTTCGTGTAAATTCGCTGATGCTAAAAATATTTTAAACATTGATTTTTCTGATTCTTGAATTGCTCCATCAGAACTTGCAGAAAGTGTAATTGCAATTAATGCATTTGTTGCTAATTCATTATAATTTGAAAATGTCTTTTGGTTCTTACTTTTTAAGTAATCATGATAAAGAATGATATCAAGATAAACGAAAACATTACTCAAAGAATTAATCCAAATTCGGTTATCTAATAATTTTACTTTAATATCAACTCTTTTAGATAAGATATCTTCTAGCTTTTCATTATTTTCTTCTTTGATAAAAAAAGTAAATATTTTTTTAATCGAATAAGAATTATGTTTACCATAAAAATCCAACATTGAGGCGATAAAACCTTCTTTACTGATATTGGATTTTTTCTCGAAGTTTAAATAAATAAAATAATGGGATTCAAATAGTAAAAGTTTTAGTTTTTCCTCAGATGTCCAATTCGTATCATCTAAACTTTTACAAAAAAGTAATTCAGATGCATATCCAAAATTAATTCCAGTTTGACCTAAAAATAAATGCACAAAATGTTGTTCGTTCAACCCTTTCGGGCGAACAAATGAAGTGTCAATTTCATTTTTATCTACTAAATAGAAGAATTTGTTAATCCATCCTTTTGAACCTGGTTGCAACATCTTTTAAAGAATTAAGCTACACAAATTTACGAATTAGATTCTATGAAAATAATGATTGAAAGAATAAACTATTTTATAATTTACTTAGAGCAGATTTTAATGTGATAGAATACATTAAAAAATTGTTTTTAACTTGGGTTACTCCAAAAAATGCTGAAGCTTGCAATCCAAGTGCAACTCCATCAGCCACAAAATAATTCAATCCTAAACCTAAGTTAGGTTGTAATAAAACATTTTTTTGAATTGTTGTAATTCCAAAACCACCATTAATATAGGTGTCAAATCTCCCCGTATCAAAAAAAGCATTTGGGTGAAAAACACCTTTTATCATAGAAGAACTAAAAAATTGAGGTGATTTTATTTTTTCAGAATTGATTGTTTTTCCTTTATCAAAAGCATTGAATGATTCTGAAAATTCAAAACTAACCAATTCATTTAACTTATATCCTACTAATAATACACTAGGGCAGTTTAATGAATTCCAACTTTTACGTGAATTCAATAAGTCTTTCTTAACATTACCATCATTATCGATAATATTTATCCCAACACCGACAGTCCAGTTTTCATATTTTTGAGCGATTAGATCGCTAAGTGTTAATGATGTTATAATCAATAATATAAACTTAAAATTTTTCATTTTTTATGTTATTAATTGAATAATTAATGAACTTCCATAATTTTATTACTCTCTGTTACGATATAATATAATTTAGGTTTCAATTACTTTGGATTCATTTCAATTTAACTAAATAAAATTATTAAAAATGACTTTATAAGCTTTTGACTAAAAGCTTTTGTCATTCAGTGTAAAAACACGATATTTGCATAAAAAAACTTAAGAATATGTCAAAAGTTGTCACGCTGAATGAATTCATAATGAAACGTGAGCACGATTTCGATGGTGCTACAGGTGAATTAACTCGTCTTTTAAATGATATCTCTGTCGCTTCAAAAATTGTTGCGCGTGATGTTAGAAGAGCTGGTTTGGTAGATGCCATTCAAGGTGCTCAAGGGGAAGTAAATGTTCAGGGTGAAGATCAACAAAAATTAGATGTTGTTGCAGATAATCAATTCATCAAAATGTTTGAAGCTGGAGGTGAGGTTTGTGGAATTGCTTCTGAAGAAAATGATGAATTCGTTGCTTTTTCAAAAGAATCTTCAAAAAACGGAAAATATGTGGTGCTTTTTGATCCTTTAGATGGTTCATCAAATATCGATGTAAATGTTTCAATCGGAACTATTTTTTCTATTTATAAAAGAGTTAGCAAAAGAGGTGAATTAGCTTCAGAAGAAGATATGCTTCAAAAAGGAGATATTCAAGTTGCTGCTGGTTATGTTCTTTATGGCTCTTCTACCATGTTGGTTTATTCAACAGGAAATGGAGTAAATGGATTTACTTTGGATCCTTCAATCGGGGAATATTGTTTGTCTCATCCAAATATGAAAATGCCTGAAATCGGTCGTCAATATGCGATGAATGAAGGGAATATCAAAGTAGCTGAAAAAGGAATTCAAGATTATATTTCTTATTGTCAAGATACTGATGCTTCTACAAATCGCCCTTATTCAGGTAGATACATTGGATCATTAGTTGCAGATTTCCATAGAAGTTTAATTAAAGGTGGAATTTATATCTATCCAGATACTCCAGCTCACCCAGAAGGAAGATTACGTTTAATTTATGAATGTAATCCTCTAGCATTTATTGCTGAACAAGCAGGTGGATTAGCAACAACAGGAAGAAAAAGAATCTTAGATATCAAACCAGAAAAATTACATCAACGTGTTCCTTTTATCATCGGTTCTAAATTGATGGTAGAAAGAGTTGTGAGCTTAATTGAGGCTGCAAGTGTAGTAGAAAAATAAAATGGACTTAAAAGAACTCAAACAAAAATACGCTTCATACGAACATATCGAATCTTCTGCGAATGAATTGCAGATTGTAGGTTCACGTGTACATTGGAAAGGATTAGTGGGTTCTTCAAAAGCTATTTGTTCTGCTGCTTTATCCGAACAAGTGCCTGGTCATCATTTATTTATATTAAACGATAAGGAAGAAGCTGCCTATTTCTTAAATGATTTAGAAAGTTTTTATCCAAACGAAAATCGTGTTTTATTTTACCCTGCTTCGTATCGAGTTCCTTATCAACTAGAAGAAACCGATAATGCGAA
>CALPUT020000010.1 GCA_943326825.2 Chryseobacterium gleum
AATTCTAAAATCAAAATTTGATTTAAACCGTAAATCAATGTAATTCCATTTTACAGTTGCATCTCGGTCTTGTTCTGCAAGTGAGCCTTTTATAACTTTTGTATGTTTATGTCTTTCGATAATATCAAAATTTGCTTTTAAAGCCGAATCATAAAGTGCATTTGAAAGTTGGCAAAGTCCTCCAGCAACAGTTGGCACAATACATCCCTCCCTGATTTCTCTTCCAATCACGAAGCCTTGACCAATATTTGGATTTCCGATATGCTTCCAAAAACTAAAAACTTCATTTGCTTTAATTTCAATTCCATTAATTTTTTTTGAAGCAATTCTTAAATTTTCAACTTTACCAGCAGTCAAAATCCAATTATCTTTATTATCAAATGGATTCCAAAGATCACTTTCAGAAAAAGAAATTATTTGCTCGTTTATAAGTTCACTTTTGTCTCTGAATTTTAAAGTGGGGTTGAGTAAATTTTTGATAATTCTATTTCCAGACAACATAATCGTTTTTACTCGAAATATTGTGTCGTTAATAAAGTTATGTTTTTCTGTAAGTTGTTTTCTATTCACTACGAAATTTAATGATTTATATATGTTTAATTATATATAAGAAGGTTATTAAGGCCTTTAATCCTGTATAGGATTTAAATTAAACTTTTAATTGCTATTTTTTTTTAATTGGTAGCAAATTTTATTTTTAGTATCAAATAGTAATCCAATTTTTTTGTTAAAATAACAATGATTAAAATTTATGTTTTTCGGCGCTTTATATTTCTCTATACCATCTAAAATATTTTCACAATCAAGTTCGTATTTTTCTTCTTGGTGAGTAAATAATCCGTTTAAATAAGATTGACCATAAACATCATAGCAATGCGGTTTTCCTCCCCAAGCTTGTTGATCAAAGTCTTCCCAAACATATTTATTAAAGTTTTTGTATAGAATAGGTTTGTTTGTATTTTCTTTTACGACAAAAGAGATATTTAAATATATTAAAAATACAAGTCCAATTAAATTAAAAATGTTATATCTCTTTCGTTTCTTTATATTAACTTCATTTAGTGTTGTGTTAAAATAAAAGGATATAAAAATAAAGATCCACAAATAAATCTCTATAGCACTTGAATTGATATTTATATTAAAAGTTAATAAGAGTAATCTCAATCCAAGTAAAATTGATAAAGCAATGTAATTATTTTTTTTTGTCATTTAGTTAAATTTGTTCTCATCTAAATATTTTATTTATTTCATTTTTCTCGTTTGATACATTCAATAGTGTTTTGAAATTGAACTCGAAATTTTATTTTTTATTAATTATAAAGTGGAGTTTGTAAGAATGTTGTTCAAATAAATAAAGTGAAATATCAATTTTGACAATTTCCCATTTTAAGTATTTTTCTCTATCATCACTATTATCCTCTTTAATAATAGGTTGTCCGAATAATTTTATAAGATGATTGGATATTCTATCAAATTCTTGTTTTGCAATTTCATCTCCAATTGCCCAATACTCTATTTGATTAAATCTTCTAAACCATCTTTCTTTTCCAAAATTATTGAAACTATTTGTTAATTCAAGTTCTAATCCATTAAGAATAGTATGCTTTCCCCATTTGTAAATAGTTCTTCCGCCTAATTTTACTTTAGTTCCATTAAATTTTCGGATAAGTGGATTAATAAACTTACCCCATTTCAAGAAATTGGTTATTTCTTCGAATACAATTCCATTATTTATGCTTGTGTTCATTAAATTTATTATAATGTTTTTCGGTTAGTTGAAATAGGTAAAAGATACAGAATTTTAGCTCGTGGTTACCAAAAATGTTTATTGTTTTAAGATTCAGAATTAAATCTACTATTTCCGAGTCGTCTATTAATCTGCCACATAACCTTTTCTAGCTACCAAAAGGGTTGATAAGAAGAACTAAACTTTTCAACCAAGAAAAACATTAATAGTAACTCAAAATATTGAATTAACTAATGAAACAACGCTTTTGGTTTTGAGTAGTTACCTTTTATGGCTTAGTCAAATTATCAGTTTCAATAATATTAATATATCCTAGACCATTGAATAATTTTATGTCTTGGTTAATTTCGCTGCTCACTAAAAGCAATTCAAGAATTGTTTTTTCCGGTAAAATTAAAGACATACTATTCGTTTCACATGAAAAATACAAAAGTGGACCAAATTGATTTTTGGATAAGTCTGTTTTTAAAAGACCATTTAAACTCTTTAAAAATAAACTTAATGTTCTACCTGTTCTACCTGAAGTACCATCTGGTTGAGTGCATTCAATTCGCAATCAGAAAACGTATTTTTAATATACCAAGTCTTCCCTTCGGGTACTGTAAATTTTGCGGTTGCATTTGTAAACTCAATTAATTGTGCTTTTCACTTTGGAATTGTAGTCTGTGCATTAATGGTTAAAGTCCAAGTGATTAAAAAAAGAACAAACAGTAAAATAGTCAATTTTAGTTCTAATAAATTCCAAATTAAAATTTATTTAATGTCCAATTTTAACTTATAAAGATTTAAAAAATCTTTTATATTAATAAGAATAAAATCAATCAAAAAAGAAGAAATAAAACAATGCTGCTTGCGAATCTTTAACACCTTCATAATAGCCAATAGTTGATCTTGAATTGTTCATTACTTTTCCATTTTCAATATAACCAATAGTTGATCTTGATCCATTCATTACTTTTCCATTCTCAATGTATCCAATAATTGATCGTGAACCGTTCATTACTTTTCCATTTTCAATGTAACCAATAATTGATCTGGAACCGTTCAATACTTTTCCATTTTCAATATATCCAATAGTAGATCTAGAACCATTCATTACCTTTTCGTTTTCAATATATCCGATGGTTGATCTTGATCCATTCATTAGTCTTTGCGCGTTAGTAAATCCAAAAGTGAGTAACATGGTTACTAATAATAATAACTTTTTCATTTTACTTTGTTTTATTCGATGAATTACTTTTTTGTTACTTTGGTGTATTTATTTAATCATGAAGTAGCTTATAAAATATAGTATAATAAGCAGGCTATTTTTGTAATCGACAATCCTCCATCTATTGTAAATAGCACAGTATTTGATGAATAGGTTCCATCCCCTTGACGGATTTTATTTCCATCTATTGTATAAAGCACTTTGTTTGATGAATAAGTACCATCTCCTTGTCTTATTTTGTTTCCATCAATAGTATAGAGTACTTTATTTGATGAATAAGTACCATCACCTTGACGGATTTTATTTCCATCAATAGTTAAAAGTACTTCGTTAGATGAGTATGTCCCATCACCTTGTCTAAATTTCACACCGTCAAAAGTATATAGTACCTTATTAGATGAATAAGTTCCATCTCCTTGTCTTACTTTATTTCCATCAATTGTTAGTAAAACTTTATTTGATGAATAAGTACCGTCACCTTGGCGAATTTTAGTTTGGGCTTGTAAGATTCCACATGTCAGTAGAATTGTAATTATTAGTATAATTCTTTTCATTCTATTTTTGATTTTAATTTTTGTGATTTCTTTTTTCACATTTGGTTTTTCAAGTCAAACGCTTTTTATTGTGATTTAGTTTATCTATACTTTTTCTTAAATATAATACTTTATTCTATATACATCGATTCTAATATTTTTTAATGTACTGGTTTTTGATAATGGAAAAGATTTTTATAAACCAATTTTAGTTCGTTCAATTGTTGTCGCCCGAAGCACCTTTTATGTCTTTTCACCTCCACGAAGTAGCTGTTATTCTTCTTTTTATATGGTTAGTGAACGTCAATACCGCCAACGTAAATTTCAGTTATTACGTTGTCATCACAATACCAAAATGATTATTGAATAAGCTAGTCAACTCCTTGTGAATTTTCGGTATCCTCCATTTTTATTTTGCTTAAACTTGATAATAATGCTTTGCTCCTAAGCGAAGGTGAAGATTTTGAATAACTTTTATTTCAATCAATCAGAAAAATTGATAGATGGAAGAAGCTTTATTTAACTAATAAAGCGATACTTTTTGGGAGTTCTGTTAAAAGTTTTTTTTATTCTTTGAAGATCTAGAATAACCTATTTTTTTTTCAAATTCATCTTTTGTAATATTCCCTAGTTCTAATGCAGTTTAGGTTTTGTTAGAAATGTTTTTATTTTAATTATTATTCCTATTAGGATTATCAGATAAGTTATACTTGAAAATATCCATTTAAACGAGTTGATTCCAGATCCTAATGATACAATTGTTTCTGATATTGGATCTGAATTTAAATAGGTTTCTAGCATAATTAATTCAAGGTAATTCTCTGCCCAATCTGCAATCATACATAAAATAGGAATAAACAAAAATAGACGCTTGCTATTAAAAAAGTACATAATCCAAGATGCGCACATTAAAGTATAAACAAATGCAAAAATTGCGTCCCAAATTTGAAGGAATTCGCTATAACAAATAAGTTGCTCCTGGGTCCTTGATTCAAAGAATTTTTCAACCATTTCTAAATTGTAAGAAAAAGTAAGACCTATTGAATTTGCTCCATCATCAAGTTTGAAGCAGCTACTAAAAGGAGCTAAAATGTATGTTATGTAAAAGATAAAAACTAAAATAAAACATAACGCTAAATATAGAGTTCGGTTTTTCTTTAAATATTTAATTGTTTTGATCATTTTTTATTTATTAATTGTTTCAATAAGTTTTAACTTCTATTAATTTAAAATTAATTTTAATTCCATTATATAAAGTCATATCCATTTTTAAAAAACCAAAATAATTTTTATCGTATACAAAAGTAGAGTTAGATGGACCTAATTTATTATGAGTAGCTTTTGCATTAATAACCCAGCAATTTTTAATTTCCTTGTTATTTATTTTTAAATTAATTAAACTGTCTATTCTATATTCGTTATTAATTCTGCCTACAAATTCTTTATTTGAAGGATAACCATGCATTATTATTATTTCATCATTCCAGTTTCCATTCTTTTTTAATTGACTAAATTTTATTTGAGGAAATGGAGTTAATGCACAATATTGATATTGGTTATTTCTTGGAGGATGAAACCATATTATTGAATCATTTTCTATATATCCGGTGATTTCTTGTTTTGAAATCCAAGTGTAATTTGCCCAAGATTTTTTAGTTTTTGATTTGGATATATTTTTTTTAATTCTATTTCTTTCAGCTTCGAATGGATGGATGAAATCATTCAGCGCTTCATAATTTGGGTTATAATTAATTTCAAGTTCATTTTGACTTTTTTGAATCCATTTTTCATTTTTTGGTCTTAATGTTATAATTTCTTTTGATAAAGTGTCACCATTTTCTTTAATATAAGTCACTTCATAAATAAAATTCTTATTTGGACTGAAAATTTTATTTAGTGAGTCTTGAGAATAAGTAATTGAAATAGATAATAGTATATAAATTGTTAAAATAATATTCATTTTTTTTCAATTATTGCGTTTTTAAAATCGTAAAAAGATTCAAAGTTTTCGAGATTCAAAGTATGAAGTGTAATTTTCGATTAGTTTAGCATAACGGTTTGCTGCTAAAAGGAGGTGGGACAATTCCCATAAAAATTGATTTTAAAATCCAACATTTGATCAATCATAAAACTGTATCTGGAACTTATTTAACTTTTTCTTTTTGTATCTAAGAAAGTTGTTGACTCTGTTGCTAAAAATAGAATTTTGTTTTGTCTGTCAATGTGTTGAACAAAGATAGGTAAAATAGATGAAGTGGTTTTTGATTTTCCAATTATTAATGAATTAAATGAAGAAGATTTTAAATTGAAACAAATTGTAATAAATGAAGTTAATTATGTTTCTTAAATCTTCATTTTAATTTCTTTTTTAAATTCATTAAAATCAAACATTTTGTTTTTGTTTCGCAACTTCTTTCAATACTTAAAGAAGTTAAATTAGAATCTATCATTTGTAAATGAGTATCTCCAAGAAAATTTATTTCCCATTCAACTCAAGCACAATTATGAAAATGTAAGGATGGTCCTGTAAAGAAAGATCTAATGACCTTTGAAAGAATTAGATATTGAGTATATTTTTTTCGTTTATTGTCAATAATTAATATTAAATCCAAAAACTGTTCAATTTTATTGATAAACCCAAAAATAAAACAAAAGTAATTTGGGGTGGCGAAGCCACCCCAAAAATTATTTACTTTTCGTCAAGTGTTGATTTTATTTCAGCCAATGCTTGGTCTGCTTTACGTTGCATATCTTCTTTTGCATTGTAAGGTAAAATCATAACCGCAGCTCCAAGTGGGAAAAAGCAAACACTAATTGCCCAACCAGTTATTGCAGGTTTTGCTTCAAAATCAATGTTTACAGAAAAATGACCATCTTTGTCGTTTACTCTTCCTTCAATACTTGTTTCGTAACCGAAACCTTGAAATTTAGAACCTGTAACATTAATACCGCCAGTAGGTGATACTGATACATTACCCATGTTTTCAAGTTGTTTTTCTACAACATTAATTACTTCTTCTTTTGTTTTTGAGCTTTTAAAGCTAACTGATGTGTTTCCTTTGAACATAATTGTTTGTATTTATTGGTTTATATTAAATTTGATTCCACTTACTTCAATGTGATAAAACATCTGAAGTTCCTTATAAAATTCGTCAGCAAAGTTTTTGGTCTTTGACTGAATATGCTTTTCGCTGATAAATTTTTTAATTACTGACCAACGAATTATTATGAAAAATACTCCCCAAATAAAAAGTTTTAAAACTAGTTGTGCTTTTGCTTCTTCCATTAAAAAAAATGATTTAGTGTTTTAATAAAATATTGAGTAAGCAAAACAGTTGTAAATATCGTAAGTGATATTTTTCTAAAAGTATCGTTAGTTTGAGAGGGTAAAATGTATGAGAGAAAATGTTGAGCCATTAAAATTATAAATGGAGCAATGGCAATATTAAAAATTATTGCTTGCCTAATTTGTCCGTGAAGTAATGAATATAATGCCCTTGTAATGCCACAACCTGGGCAGTCGAAGTGAAGTAAATTTTTATGAATGCAAAAAGAGGTCGGGTTATTAAATAGAAATTCCTTTGGCAAGTAATATACCATCAACAGTCCTGCCAATAAAACAAAGGTTGAAATATCCCTTGTTGAAATACTATATTTTATTTTTCGCAGTGTTTCCATAAAATGGCTTATAACATTCTGTCAGCTAGTGTTCCCTCAAAATTACTAATTTTTTTAAACATTCAAATAAACATATGCTTAAATTTTTGACGTTTAAAGAAAAATAATCGTTCATTGGGTTTGAGACATTTCATCTGTTAGGGTAAGTTTTTATTTCTGTCGGTCTATTTGTAACAGTTTCTCAATAGTTCTGCTTCTACTGTCAAACCTAACTCTTTCGCGGTAAGTAAGTCTATGCAATAGTCGCCATAAATTAGCATTTGTTTTATTTGTCCACGAATGTAATAGGCAAAACCAAGTTTTTTATCAATTTCAATTGCGGTATTGCAGTCGGATAGAGCTGATAAAATAGTTGATTCTGATTTTTTAACGAAGATTTAGTCGGGAAACTCCAATTCACACTCATTGGTTGATTATTGAAATTACTATTAAGAGAATAAGAACTGATTTTTACTTTTTCAGCTAAACTCACTTTCGCAATTGCTCGATTCACGTGTGCTAAAGGGAAGTCCTAATTTAGTTGAATACTTTTCTTACTTTCATGGACACGGATTTGACTTTCAAATAACGATTTTTTGGAGGTCCTTAAAAAAGTTACTTATGTCTGAACCAGCAATCTTGACGTTCGTTTTCATACATTTTAAATACCGTATTAATGGGCGTGCCGTATTTCAAATGTCTATTAAATTGTGTTCTTGCTAAATAATTAAACGCTCCCATATCTCCAGTAAACGCTGTTTGGTTTGCGCTATTGGCATATTCGTGAATACTGCATAACTTTTTAATGAAATCAAAGAGATTAGGTGCTTTACCACCAATTATCCCACAATTTAAAAGAGTTTCAGAACCAAACTTGCTTTCATATTCGGCAAAATCGCTTATTTTTTTACGTAGATTAGTAGAATGATCCCTCATCCAATCATTATTTAGCGTTTTTGGCTCATCACCACAAAAAATAGCTGTAGAATTTTCAATAAAATAGGAATCAATAAAAGGATTATTAACCAGAGTAACATCTGTTATATCTGTAACAAAAATACTTTTGAAGAACTGGACATGATTTTTTAGAAAATCATGGTATACAAAATACCTATAGACATTGGGATTAAATTGAGGATTGTAATTTATTTTAATGAAAGAAATATATTCATTTTTAAATTTTTCACAGGTTTCTAAAGTGAAATTGTTATGAAAAATAATACCTTGTAAATGTTGTTTCGCAACAGATTCAGCCCAATCACGTACTAATTCATAATTATCATTATCAAGTGTTGTATTGCGATTTACATCATATACCCCAGTAATATGACATGCCAGGATTACATTAGTCATTGGACGAAAACGTCGTATTTCGAAAGCCATAGGTCAAGAATTGAACAAGTTCTCTTTTTTCATGGTCGAACAAATACTGTTTGGAATATTTCTGTGATAAATATACGTTCTTAGTTTTACTTTTTTTACACGAAATTGAGTTTTTGCTCTTTCGTAAAAATCAGCATCGGCAGCGAAGCCACTTTTGAAGGAAAAGCTTGAAAATACTTTTCTACGACCGAATAATGTACCGAAAAGAATTGTTTCATCTAAATGAATTAGTTTTGTAAGATCATTTTTATCCGGAACATAATAATCATCGTTGGTATCCACGATTGTTTCAGTTGTAGAACAAATCAAATCTTCCTCTTTTACCTCTCGAAGACAAGAGCTTAAATGATGTGTTTTATATTCGTCGTCACCATCAATTATGGTTATAAATTCACCTACACTGTTTAAAACACCACGATTGATTGATTCTGATTGGCCCCGGTTACTATGTCGGATATAGATTATTTTATTTTCGTATTTTTCAATATATTGCAACAAAGATTCACTCTTAGTAACTGTGCTACCATCGTCGATAATAATGAGCTCGAAATCTTGAAAATCCTGATCTAATACCGAATCGATGGCTCTTTTTATATAAGAAAAATCGGTATTGTAGACAGCCATTAGTACTGAAATTTTCACTTGTTTTAACATATAATGGTTGCTAATAAAAATTCATGCATATATTAGTTGCTTTTAATCTCTCAAATTAACGTGTTAGCAAAATTTATTTTGGGTGAAAGTAGCTTATTTTTCTATTTGATTAGTTTAATTTCTTGTTATTTTAACGATAAATCTTGTTTCCCGAAGATTATTTAGAAAAAAAGATCCATTTCGCCAGTATCTCAACTAACTATTTGAGCTTACAAAACGATCAATGGAGAGCAAATTAACTCTTTTAAATTGACTTTAATTTAAGTGATTATAAATATAATTAAACTAAAATCTGAAAATTTCGATTTATCTTGAAGTTTAATAAATGTTCTTTCTAAAATGATTGCTAATGTTTTGCCGCTTCTCGTCAGTTGCGAACTTCGGAACATCTGATTTTCCGTTAACGATAAAACTTCTTGCGAAACGGGAACTTTCCTCAAAATTTGGAATTGCGAGAAATGGCTGTTAGTAAAATATTTTATTCTTCAGCTCGCTTTTTTTCTATTTTCAAAATATTATTCTGAATATCTTTCATTATAATTTTCCCCCACCAACCGGCATAAAAATTAAATGTTGTATTCATTTTAAATTTGCTATATAAATGTAAACGATATTTATTTTCATGTATTTTTTCTAGTTCATAAGTTCCATCTAAAACATCAAAATATTTACCACCAATTAGAATATGTTCATCTAAAGTTGTAGATGGGATATCGTATGTATTTGCTCTGATAGAAAACACCATTTTTTTATTTTCTTCGTATTCTAAAACGGTTTCTCTAAAGATTAATCCATTGGTAAAGGTAGCTTCTCTGAATGCACCAACTCCTTTGTAATTTAATTCGGCTCTTAACGGTCTAGGAAACCCTAAAAAATTTGTTAAATATCCTGTGTCATCAGCTTTATTAATTGTTTTAACACGAGTTATATTATCCCAAATTTTGTCGGCTGTAGAATTAATATCAATGTATGTATACGCATCATACGTTGCAGGTATTTTTTCGATTAATTGTTCAATTGGTGAAATAAAAATAGGCAATAGAACAAGTATGGAAACATTTAATCTTTCATTTTTCTTTTTTAGTTTTAGATAACCGCCAATTAAACCACCAATAGAAGCTGCAATTAAAAAAATCGGAAGAATCATTAGCCAACAAGCCCATCCCTCAATAGCTAACATAAGAGTTATGATTAAAAAAAGAAATATTGGAATCCAAGGTGCAAAAATCCTGTAGATTAATTTTTCGACTTTGCCTTTGTCTGATAAGTAAACGGTTAAAGCTCCAATTATTGAAGGAAGGAAAAACAGAAAAGTGGTTGACATAACAGAAAAAACACCATTCCAATCTTTTATACCAAATAATAATCGTAAGATAATTGCATAAAGTGTAGGTATTCCAAATGCGATTAATATGTTTCTTAGTTTCGAATTCATTTTTTCAAAATTTGTTATAACATTTTGTAGCCTAGCGCCCTGCCCAATCCTGTATATAAATTATGACACCGAAGTTAAAATTATTTTCTTTCTTAGGAATCGTTGTTTCGAATAAATATTGTATGGTTGGCGCTAGACAGCTGTTATAAATATATTTTTTGTTGTATTTTCTTTTTAATATATATTTTAAAATTACTTATAATGTTTTTCGGATAGGCGAGGGGGCGGGATTTTTAACACTAATATTGATTCGGAGCACGAAAACCCACCTATTGCAAATATGCTGTATAAGCTGCTATGAAATTCATTTCGTTACGGGTTGATTTCTATTAATACTCCGTCATTAATGGCCTTATAAATTTCGTCAATTTCATCATTGGTAAGAGCGATACATCCTTTAGTCCAATCACGCCATCTATGAAGTTTCTTGAAACGGCCATATTCATTTCCAAGACCGTGTATCAGAACATCGCAACAATCCCCCCATTCTCCAACCGTAATTGCTTTGTGATATTGAGTCTGGGTCTTTTTTCGGCCTTTGAAACGTCCTTCAGGAGTTAATCCATCGCCTTGCTTTGTTTTTTTATTTAATCCATTTTTGCCAAGCGAAACTTTGTAGGCAGCAATTAACTCTTCTTTATAATATAGTAAAAGTTCATGATTAGCTTTATTAATAACAATCTTATCAGCTTTTTGATCCTTAGTTAATTTTTCTTCCTGATAAAAGTAATAAACTGTCAGTCCTAAAAATATAATTAAAGTTTTCAGCCATATTATTTTACTTTTTTTCATTTTGTATCGGTTTGATTTAAGTTGTTATCTGATTTAAAAGTTGCCCAAAACTGTTACAGGCCTTTTCTTTTGGGTGAAACCTGCCAAAGTCATCCGGGTATGTTCTTCTTTCGGTTTCTGAATTTTCATCGTTTAATAAGCATAAAACTAATTCCAAGAATTATTATTGTGATAAAGGATTTAATTGTCAGAGCTAAAAGTTGTTTTGTAAGTTTCAAGCTTTCAATAAGTTCTTCATCATCTAAATTATCAAAATCTGAATTATTAAAAATTCCAAAACCATTTATTCTTCTAACAGCTCCAAATGTCATTTTATATTTAGCATATAAATCAGGTCGCTTATATTCAATTCCATCTGAAAATTGATTAAAACTTACCTTGTATAAAATTCCAAAAACAGGAAATGTAGTTAGCATAAATAAGACAAGTCCATATGCATCAATATTTTTATTTCCAAAAAATGCAATACAAATTGAAATCGTAAGTATTATGTATAAATATATTTTGACGAATTTGAATTTTATTTTCATTTGATAATTATTTTTTATCTGTACTGACTTTTTCTATAGTGAACTTAATTTGAAGCTGGAATTTTAGATTTTTGAAAAAATCTCGAAGCCCGAAGCGTGTATTTCAGCAATTACCAAACACCTGTTATATGCTATTTTTTCAACTTTATCAAAGTCTTTATCGTTAATCTTTAGCAGGTATTCAATATTATTTATGTCAACATTAAAAGTAGAATTGAAGTTGCTTGGATAATTTTCTAGTTCGTGTTCAATATTATTGATTTTTAATAATTTAATTATGTCATCAATTTCATTTTTGTTAGTTGTTCTTAAATATTTTGTGAAATTCATCTTATATAGTTAATATGACTAGAAGTGAGATCTCTTTCGAGAAGTTTCTGCATAACGTTTTTAGACTTCGAGCAGCGGCGATCTGAACTTATTGAATATCAAGCCGTTGCGCTAAGGTGCTGTTATAGCCAGTTTTTGTACTTCGTATCATTGTCTTGCCGCTAGTTCTTTTAAATAACTATTTTTTGTTACAACAACAACAGGTATTGCCAATATAGGATCGCCTATCACTCCACCCCAAATTGAACCAATAACCCAAGTATATTTTAGCATTTCTTATTTTTCGGTCGGATTGCATGGAAAATGAGCTCTATAGAAGTCTGTCTGTTCTGAATGTTGTTGCAAGAAGCATTGCTAAAAGTCTGCCTATTGTCCAGTAAGAAAATACAGTTCAAAAATTTTAGGCAATTGTTAAATTCAAAATTAAAAGATGCTAGTTTTTAATCAATTTTTGAGAATACACTGTTCCTTTTGACTCGATTTTCAAAAAGTAGGTACCTTTAGCGAGGTTAGTTACATCCAATTGTGTGTCACCTGAAAGATTTTGCTCTAAAACAATTTTACCGGAAAGATCAAGAAGTGTAAGATCTCCTACCAAAGAAAGATTTGAACTCATTATATACAGAGTTTGAGTCACAACATTCGGATAACAACGAATTCCCAATTCATTAGCTACATTTTCCTTTAAACCGTTGGTTTGATAATTTCTCCTGTTCGATTTAGACGTAGTTAAAAGACTTTTCTCATTAGTTAATTTTTTAGTTCCTTCACACTGAATCGACCAAGATGTTTCAATTCTCCAGTCTGCTGTATTTTGGAAACTCGAATAACTAGGATCTGTCGCCAAATTGCTCGTTGTACTTCCAATCACTGACTCGAATATTCCATCCAAATTATTATCTCTTAGGAAATAATAAGTCGTTAATGCCGCGACTGGCGATGTCTCGTTTTCGATCTCGTAATGATTCCAGTTAAAATTACCATTCATTTGATCCTGAAGGAACATCGTGCGGTGGTATCTTCCCAGACTACTCAGGTTACCACACGTATCCCGAAAGGCAAGCTTATAGCGCGATGAAGAGATCTTTGGATCACCTGTATTTGGGAAATACAAGGCCCTTACTGTATCCACAAACTGACTGGTTGCACTGGAAGGTAGTGTTCCAATAATCTGGTAATTATTGTTTTGAATTTCCCTGTAAACATAAAAGGTATCTGCTGATGGATAAACTGTTTTATCCCAATAAATGACATTATTGATTCCCGCACTGTCCACAGAAACCATACAGATTTCTGGTGCAACGGTTGGAACGATCGTTAAATTCAGAGTAATTATACTGTCACATTGAACACTATTTGGAATTACTGACGTGTACACTCCGGTTTGAGTAAAAATCTGCCCATCAGGAGCAGAATACTCATTACATGCTACTTCCGAAATAGAAGTCGTTGTACTATTCTTGATGGTAAGGTCAAGTGTTATAGTGGAATCACAACCCACTGCATTTGGAATGACTTGTGTATAAATTCCGGTGGCATTAAAAGTCTGGCCATTTATAGTATAATTATCACACGCAGTCTCGGTAATTTGAGAACTACTTGGATTTAGGTAATAAATAGTCACCTGATCTGTGCCTGTGCATCCTTGAAAATCAATGATAGTTACAGTAAATGTCGTTTGACCATTGGGATTAAAAGGAACCCCGTTGATCACACCATTATCCCATATGCATGTTGAATCACTGGATGCAGTGAGTGTGATCAAAGTTCCTAAACAATAATCTTGATCAGGTCCCGCGCTTACTGTCGGGCTTTGGTTGATATATATAGTTATGATATCCGTGGAGCTACATCCTTCTAATGAGGTGCCTATAACAGCATAAGTGCTGCTAATTGAAGGTGCAGTAAAAGGCACACCATTTAATACCCCACCTGACCATGAATAAGTATTAGCACCAGATCCTGAAAGCACTACATTAGAGCCCGAGCATGCCAAGAAACTCTGCCCGGCATCCACAAGAGGTAAGGACTTTACTACCAATGTCACATTAGAAATTGAATCACATCCGTTAGCAGCTGAAAAACGCTGTGAATACAAACCTGCTGTAGATCTGTAGAATCCATGAATTAATGCAGATTCACCTTGACAAATAGATATCTGCGAATTTGTTACAGTTGGATTATACGTAACTGTGACGGTCAAAAGGGAATCACATCCAACTGAATTCTGTAAAACTTGATTGATTGTAAATTGATCACCTGGAGCTTGAACATTTCCTACGTATGATGTCCCATTTAAGAAATAGGAAGATCCCGAGCAAATGACTTCATTTAATTGAGCTGATGAACTTTGATTAATTGTTAGATTTAATGTAATCGTAGAATCGCAGCCGATTGCATTTTGCACGACTTGTGTATACGTGCCGGAAGCCGTGTATGTTTGACCGTTAAGTGTGTAGCTGTCGCATTCCGAAACGGTCAATTGCGATGAACTACTTTGCTTGATTGATAGATTTAGATGAATGGTTGAATCACAGCCTACTGCATTTTGAAGCTGTTGAGTGTAATTACCTGAAGAGATGTAAACCTGTCCGTTCAATGTATAACTATCACAGGCCGTTTCAGTGATTTGTGAACTACTGCTATTCTTTATAAAAAGTTGTAACGTAATCGTCGAATCACAACCAACTGCATTTTGTAAAACTTGCGTATAGATTCCGGAAGAATTGTAAGCCTGGCCATTCAAAGTATAACTGCCACATTCAGATGCATTAATAAAATTGGAAGTACTATTCCTGATTTCAAGATAAAGCGTAATAGTAGAATCACATCCTGCGGTATTCTGCAGCAACTGCGTGTATTGACCTGAAGAAGTATAAGTGAAACCATTTAAAACGTAATTATCACAAGCACTTGCATTTATTGAGGAAAAGGAATTTGTACATGGGCTGTATTTTGCCACGTATGTATTCCAACTTGACGTGTTGGTTGAATTTTCAATTCGTTCGCCGGCGCTAGGATCAAAATCCATAGCACCAGATATACCTCGACTGATATATAAATTATCAGCAGAATCGATTAATAGTAAAGAATAAAACTGATTACCTGATCCACCAAAACTTTTTACCCACACATTATTGAAATTGTGGTCCATTTTTAGCAGGAAATTATCGAATCCGTTTGAATTTAACGTTAATGTATCCGACCCAATTGGAAATTTTGCCTGACCACTGAAATTTCCTGACAAATACATATTATTCTGTTGATCAAAACTCAAACTGTAGGTCGACTCCGAAGGAACTAATTTTACATTCTGAAAATCACCATCTGAATCAAGCTTTAAAATGAATGTATTATCATAATTCGAACTTAAGTTGTATACCGAAGTACTTGGATCAAAATCAAGTACGCCATTTGTCACTCCCAATCCGTATATATTATCCTGATCATCTAAATTCAAATACGTGAAATCTGTCCCGTTATTAGCGCCTATTTGTTTAGCCCAAATAAAATCACCATTTGAGGTTAATTTCCAAAAAAACAAATCACTAACATGAAACGGATTTCCCCAAGAATCTAAAGTGATATTTGATATTAACAAATTCGCATTCGGCCCGGGGTCAAAATCAACTGTGTCAGCAAAAGAACCAGAAATAATGAGATCTCCTGCCCTGTTTATTCGAATTCCCGTCACATTGGAACTCATGCTAACAGAACTGTTTCCGGCAAGACAAGATGAAAAAACATAATTCCCCATCATGTCTAATTTCCAAACAAACACTCCCTGGCCTGTAACAGTTCGATTTTCAACTCCTAAATTTGGATCGAAATCAACTACACCATTGAAAACTCCCGAAACATATATGTTTCGGGCATCATCAACCGCTAAATTAACCGCTCGATCTGTCGATCCAGCCCCCACTTTCTTCGCCCAAATAAAATTACCATTGGGGTAAAGTTTTATGACCACTGCATCTTGTCCTCCATTAGATGTAAGATTAGTTACAGAAGCTCCTAAATCCATATCCAACGTCCCAAACAATGATCCGCAGATTATAATGTTTCCATCAGCATCATATTTTAGATCATTTGCAATAAAAGAACCACTCGGACCTGCATAGCGGAGTGCCCACACATAATTACCATTCGAATCCAGTTTGCAAACATAAGAGGCAGAAGAACCTCCGGGATTTGTTAAATTATTCACCGAAACACCTGGATTAAAGTCTACTGTTCCACTTATACTTCCAGCAATTGCGAGTTCTTTATTGCCATTAATATCAAAAGCATAGGTGTAATTGTCTCCTCCTTTAAATAAACCAACCCAATCTAAACTAATATCTTGTGCTCTTAGGTGTAAACTTTGAAAAGACAGAAAGATGAAGAACACAATTTTTTTCTCTATGATATTCATAATAATAGTAAATTAAAGAGTTAAAGTATAAAAAAATAGAGTTGTTAAAAAGGTTAAATTAACTTTTTTATCCCGATGCATCAAAATTATACAAAAAATCTAACACATCTTGTTTTCAAAGCTTGCTTCACAGATCATAATCGAACTACACCTGGAAGTATTCGCCAATTGATCAGAGCCAGCATTCACATTTACACCATCTTGACTAAAAGTATTACTTCGAGCATTGTAATCTTTAGAACCACCATAGGTTTTATCCCATTGGTTTTCCCTTAAGTAATTTAATTATCCAAAAATCACCTTCTCCATTTAGTGCATTTGTTACATCTCCATTCTTTGAATAAGTAACTCATGCTATGGCATATCGGCCATCCAAGGTTTCTGTAATACCCCATCCTTCATCTGCATTCGTCCCTCCTAAACATTTCAGCCATTCTATTTGCCAATTAGCGTTTGTTTTTACAACTCAAATATCACCATTTGTAAGGTCTCGTTGTCGTCAAGTCTCCATTGTTTGATGTGGTAGTATACTCTATTAAGTATTAAAAATCCACCATCAGAAGAATTCAAAATTTTAGAACCAAATTATATAACTGAACCACCTTAAAATCTCTGCCACTGAATGCCTAATAAATTGTTTTGACTTAAACAAATATGATATGATATGCTAAATAAAAGTAAAAGGAATATTCTCATAATAAAAGGTTAATTTAAGTAATTTAAACAATAAAATTGGTTAAAGCAATAGAGCACTTGTAAATTAATATTAATATCGCTTTATCTTTTTGTTACTAAGCCAAAACTATTAGTAAAATTAGCGGAGAAGATAACAGCATAAAGAAATCCTTTTAAAATTCTCTGGGCAACACTTGCTGTCCAAATTTCTTGAAAGCCCCAATAAATATCTGCTTTGAAATAATAAGGACTTAGTGCTCCGTTAATCATGTTTGTTGTCGCACTAATAAGGCCACCTGTCAAAAAACAAGTTAGTGCAACTAAAAAGATTACCTGAAAGTTTGATTGTCTGATATCTTAAAATTGCTAATAACGTTTTGCTGCTAGGCAACTTCGGACTAACAAATCCAGTAACTGTATCGTCCTGAGAAAAAGTAGACACTAAAATAAATATATTTTATGAATAAGTGTCAAGTAGTACGTTACAGTGAAAGTTTTAAGTTACAAGTAATAAAAGAGTATTCAGAAAGTAATTTATCCATTAATCAGATTAGAGAAAAATATGGTATTACTGGAGGAGTAACCATTCAAACATGGCTACGTAAGTATAAGCGAGAAGATTTATTAAATAAAATCATACGCGTGGAAAAACCAGACGAAAAATCAAAATTAAAAGCATTACAAAAGGAAAATCAAGCTCTTAAAAATGCTTTAGCTGAAGCTCATTTAAAACAAATTATGTCTGAAAGTTTTTTAGAAGTCATGAGTGAAGAACTGGGATTGACTCTTGAAGAAGTAAAAAAAAAGTATGGAAAAAAATAATTTCTAAAAGCATTCAAAAAGGAATCTCAATTAAGCAAAGTTGTATTTTTTTAGGGTATGCTAGATCTTCGTTTTATAAAGAACGTAAAAGACTAGAAAAAATAGAGAAATCTCATTCCAAAATACTCAATGAAATATACAATATTCGTCAAGTTATGCCCAATTTAGGTTGCCGAAAGTTACATTATTTACTACGGAAAACATTATTAGAATCAGGACATACAGCTTTAGGAAGAGATAGATTATTTGCTCTTCTTCGAGCTAAAAACATGCTGATATTACGAAAACGAAAATATGCCATAACAACAAACAGTAATCATCAGTTTAAAGTATATAAAAATTTAATATTGGACAAGGTGATAACTAGGAAGAATCAAGTATGGGTATCAGATATTACCTATGTTAAAACAAAACAAGGTTTTAGTTATATATCATTAATAACAGATGCGTATAGCCGAAAAATAGTTGGTTATCATGCAAGTAATAGTTTAGAACTGACGGGCTGTGTGAATGCGTATAAAATGGCATTAAAAAATGGTAATCCAGAAATACATCACTCAGACAGAGGGAGTCAATATTGCTCACATGTTTATACGGACTTAGTGAAAAAATATGGCGCAAAGATTAGTATGGCAGCAGCTGGAAATTGTTACGAAAATGCACTAGCGGAAAGAATAAATGGAATCTTAAAACATGAATTCAATTTAAATGCTAAATTTGAAAACCTAAAACATGTTAGAAAGGCTTTAGAACAAGCCGTAAAGGTGTACAATGAAAAAAGACCCAATTGGGCCTTAAATTTAAAAGTTCCTAATGAAGTGTTTTTTGCAGCCTAAAGGAATTATTAGTAGAAACAACTGTCTACTTATTTCAGGACATTACAAACATTTCAGCCCGTAGTTGCCTAACACCTGTTACCTGCATATGCTTCTGTTTGACGTGGTAATGTAGTAGTTAGAATGAAGGAGTAACTGTCCGCATGTATAAAAGGTCACTAAACAATTCTTCCTTCGTGTTTTTGTTAATAAATGCACTTCTAATATAACTTTTTTTCTTCGTACCGATTTTTTTTGTTATGATTTTTTCAACAAGTTGTCGATGCTTATCATAAATTTTAAGTTTGTTTGCCTTTGCAAGTTTTAGAATAGCCCACTCAACACACCAGTCCTTTTGACATTTGTTGTCTATACTATCAGTGAATGGAATAAAGTTGCCAGAAAAGAATGCCAATTTGGATTTTCAGGAATCTCATACGATGGAGACTTACTGCCTTTCCCTATTACCAAGTTACAATGGTGCCGATCGCTTTTAAGAATGTTCAGATTAAATTAACGCTAAATTTTAATCCCGGCTAGTTAGCAATTTCTCAACCTTTATTTTCTTTTGGCCAATACATAGAAAATAGATACCATTCATTAAATTATGAAGATCTAATTTATGTTCAGTAGGAGATAATGTTCCTTTGAACACAACTCTTCCGAACGCATCCATTATAAAATAATCCGTTACTTCATTGCTTGTTAATTCAATAAAAAGTTCATTTGTGAATGGATTAGGCCAAACTTTGAGTACTTCTTGTCTTGGCGAATTTATGCTCGCAGTTTGGGCATTTATGTATAACTGATCATACGCTTTTAAATATGTATTATCTAAAGACTTTTGAGGGCAAAAAATAGATAACTCCAAGTTGAAAACACCTTGATAATTTGAGATGTTATAGTAGTTCAAAATTTCATGAATGCCTGCAGAATCTTGAACATTCCAGCTAACCAGCAATGAATCAGTACCCAAATAAGAATAGCTACTGATCCAAACAGAATCAACTGATGCAAAATCAATATCACAATTTTCCATGACACTCACTATGAGCGTGCCAACGATCAAACTATCCTGATAGGCAGGATTCACAATTGAAAATATACTAGAGCTATCACAAATCAAAAAAGCAATGTTCAAAGAATCCTGCTGACTATCAATTACTTTGAACGTATAGATGCCTGGACATAAACTATCAGCATTGTTTGAAGAGCCCGAAATTATCCCATTTACGTCCATAAATTGATACTGATAAGGCGGTACTCCACCATAGGCTATAATATTAGCTTCGCCGTTGCACGGTGCATTACCGTCTGCATTTGTAAGATTAAGGTATCCGGCCAACGGATTTGCACCAGACAAAGTGTTTTGGACAACTCCTGAAAGAGAAAATGAGCATTGATTTAAATTATCGGTAATTGAGACAGAGAATGGTCCTGGACATAAGTTGGAGCAGGAATCTTGTGCTTCTGTCGTTGTCACGGTTCGACCATTTGACCAAATTACGGTAAAATTGCTGCTGTAGTTCGTTTGCGTAATTGCCATTCCATTGCAGAGACTTCCGTCTGAATTTGAATAAAGTTCAATATAAGTGTTGGATCCTAAAGAATTAACACTTACCGAATCTGTTCCAATACAACCATTTGAGTCTGTTCCTGTCAAAACATAACTCATATTTCCATTGGGAACGAAGGCAATACCATCTTGCGCACCATTATTCCATGAGTAAGTTGTTGCCCCACTTCCGTTAAGAATAATGGAACCTCCTGCACATATAGTATGATCTGAGCCTGCATTAACTTGTGGCAATGAAATAACAGTAACTATAACGCT
>CALPUT020000011.1 GCA_943326825.2 Chryseobacterium gleum
AATTTAGACTTCCTTATCTTTTCATTAATCTAAAACTTTCTATTTAACATCTCGCTCGTTTGCGGGGTGCAAAGGTAATCAAACTTTTTATCCTTACAACACTTTTTTAATTTATTTTTAAAAAAGATTATGTTGAACTCGTTTTATTTGCCTTTATGTTAATTCAACTTGATGAATAAAGTCGATCTTTTTAATTTGTTTCTCGCTCGTTTGCGGGGTGCAAAGATACATACTCTTTTTTGATCTGCAATCTTTTTTTTGAAAAAAAATGAAAATAATAGATAAAAGAGTGATTATAATCGATAAAAGATCTGAAATATTCATTAAACCGGTTTACTTTTATCCTTTACACGCCTAATTCACTCAATAATCTATTAGAAGTGATTGCTGTTTTTTCTACTAGATCACTAACTGATTCTGGATCTAGTTGTAAACCATATCTTGCTTCATCACATTTTAATATTATTAATTTAATTTCCTCTATCAATTCATTCGAAATCGATTTAGACGAAAAAAATGAAAACATATCAGCATTACTAATAATTAATTGATGATCGTTATTTATTAATTCAACAGCAATCGAATTAAATACTTTTGGTATTCGAGTAATTACATTGTTAATATTACCTGCTGCATTAATTGTAGTTAGTTCATCCATCCTTAAAGAATGAATTGCTTTCACTTCACTCTTATCTAATACATTCGGTTTAGACTGCCTAATTGGTTCTTGTATAGATTTTTCTTTATCGTTCGCTGAATTTCTTTTAATAAAGAAAAACAATAGTAAGGCTACTAATGGAATACTGACTACACCTATTATTAAGCTTATAGATAAATCACTTTTTTTACTTTCTTTATTTGACAGCTCTGTTTGACTTGAAACAATTTGATCACTTACTTCTTTTGAACCTGAAACAACTGAAGGATTAACAAAATTTGGATTCTCTTTTACTTTAATAGATATAGATGACTCATTTAAAGTTACGTATTCTTCTTTAGCTGGATCAAAATAAGACACAGTTTGTTCTGGAATAACCAAATCACCTGATTGATTTAATTGAATATGATAAGTGTATTTGATCTGCCCTTCTGAGCCTTTATATCCAAAAGTATAATTATCTTCAATGATAGCATCACCATATTGCGACATTCCTTTTGGCAATTTCAATTTTGGTTTGTCTATATTATGAAGATTACCTTCACCACTAATAACTAATGTTAATTCAATAACATCCCCTTCTTTATAATCTTTTTGTTCGTAGTTTCTGGAAAATTCAAATGTACCAACACCACCTACAAAATCTTTTGGAGCTCCTTTTGGTAGGGATATGACTTCAATTACGGATCCATTCGAAACAAATGAATATCCATCAAAATCAGATTTAAGATTTAATTTGAAAGGTTTTACTGTTAATTTCCCAATTTGAGTTGGAAATAATAATTTCTTATCGTATTCAAAACTATAAAATCTAACTCCTCTAAGGGTTGATTCACCTACTGAAATATTCTGATTGTTACCCAAATCATGACTTTCTATCATTCCATCTATTTCAAATGGCTGATAACCGTCTAAGAAAGTAGGTTCGAATCGAGCATATATTTTAGCAGAAACGACAACTGGCTCTCCTTCATAAATTTTTGTCTTAGATTTTTCGATTAAACCAAAGGCAGGTTGTTTGATTTGCTTGGTCGAAACGTCATTCTCCATGTGAACAGGTTTATCTTTTTCGATTTTAACAGTAACCGTATTTGACTTGTATACCTTGTTGCCTTTTTTAACATAAGCTGGGCCAAAAGTAAAAGTTCCTTCTTTTGACATGGCTCCAGTTTGAGATAAATAATAAAATGAAATCATTCTACCTGAATTGTAATCCATTTCATGTTCCATTCCTTTCATTACACTGTAACCATTCACAAGAGCTGCCGGTAAATCAATATTTATATTTTCTCCAACATTTGTTTTAACAGTTATCGTCAATTCTTCTCCAACTTGTGCCACTTTCGGATCAATGATCAATTGAACCATCGGTTTTTGTGAAAAACAATTGAATGTAATTATAAACGATAAAACTATTTTAATCCACTTTAACATATTATTCGATCTTATCTTTAAATGTTCTCTACTATTAAATAGTAGTATGCCGATATAGCTTTGGTTAAACTGGAATTAAATCCAGAATTATCAAAGTTCAATCGGTATTACCAATCTTTACCTGATACTGTTCCTAAATTATCTCCTTTTCTACTCGTCGTTTTCTTTTTTGTTTCAGCTTCCTTTTTAGCTAACTGATCTAACATTCGATCAACTGCTTTATTCGGGAGCTTCGATTTATTTTGTTGATTATTCTTATTTGAATTTGATTGATTGTTTTTATTGTTTGAATTCTGTTGATTTTTATCCTTATCCTTGTTTTGATTATTCTTATTTTGATTTTTCTGTTGATCTTTATTTTTTTTGTTATCCTTATTATCCTTGTTGTTTTTCTTCTGCTGATCTTTCAACCTTCTAATGGCTTCAGAAAGATTGTATCTAGTTTCCTTATCATTCGGATTATTTTTCAAAGATTCCTTGTATGCATCAATGGCGCCTTGATAGTTTTTTTGTTGCATTCTTGAATTACCAATATTGTGGTAAGTTTTTGCCTTTTTTGATTTATTTAATTTTGATTCACTTTGATTGTATATTTTTTCAGCTCGATCAAATTCTCTTGCTTTATAGGCTGTTTGCCCCATCTCATCTGATAAATCAACCGATTTTGGAGCTTTCTTTTGGGCGCTTTTATAATACTTTAATGCTTTTTGATAATCACCCTTTTTATATGACGACCTTGCTAAAACTAAAGAATCTCTCCACTCTTGCGAAAAAGAATGAAATGAAGCAAAAACAACCAATACAGCAAAAACAACTCTCATATTTTCTTCATTTTAAATAAACGATCGCTGAATTTTCTATCCCACATTAAATACAACATCCAAAATAGCAGACTGATGAATAATGAAATATGGTATCTACTTTGTGATACATTAAATTCAATATCATCCATTTTGGTGCGTTTCATGTGATTTATCTTATCTAATAACATTCTCAAATCAGGAAAAGCACTGCTACTAACAACACCAACTCCGTTTGTATTATCTGCCATTTGTTTGATAAAATTAACATCTAACTTTGATTGAATCGGATTACCTGCAGCTGTTTGCTTGTACCCTAATTCTGGTCGTGATGGATTATTTGGTACAAGTCCACCTTGTTCTGTTCCAATACCTAAAACACATATTTGGATTTCACTTTCTTTTAAGGCTTCGTAGACAACAGTTGGATTTTCTTCGTGATTTTCTCCATCAGTTACCAAAATAATTGATTTTGAAACCTTAGCTTTCGAAAACATTGACATTGCTGTTTGTAGTGCTGCTGAAATATTAGTTCCTTGATTCGAAATCATTCCTGATTCAATTTCATTCACAAACATTTTTGCTGCATTGTAATCATTTGTCACCGGTAACTGAACATAAGCGCTTCCAGCAAAGATTGTTAAACCTAGTTTTTCTCCATGTAAATTATTGATTAACTGCGTGATTGCCCTTTTCGCAATATCCAATCTGGTTAATTCCTTATCTATATCTCTAGTATTCATGGAATTTGAAATATCCAATGCAATTACCAATTCTAAACTTTCAACAGTTCCTGCAACTTTTTTTGAACCATAAAATGGCTGTGCGATTGAAATTACTAAAGTTGTGAGTGCAATTCTAAAAAAGATGTATTTAATTGCAACGTGAACAGTAGAAACCGATGAAAAAATTGATAATCGAACATTTTGATTAATTTTTCCAAAAATCAAATTCAATTTGTTCAGTTGAAATAATAATAAACCTAACAATGGCAGAACGACTAATTCCAACAATAATAACTTTGGATAGCGAAATGCTAAATGTTCACCTGTAGAAGTTGATTGATAGCCTAAAAAGTAAAACACAGAGACAACAGAAAGAATGGAAATCAGCTCCCAAACAATAATAATTGTCGCCAACTTTTTAAGATTATATGTAAACTCTTGGTTACTCATTTATTTTAAATACACTATAGTTTACAATCCATGTTAATAGAATGAACAAAAAAGCCCAATTTAAAAACGCCCCTGGAGTTGCAGGTGGTTCAGATTTATATTGTTTATCTAACATTTTTCTTTTCTCAAGCTTTTCTATCTCTTTGTATATTTGAGCTAAACTTTTTTCATCAGTCGCTCTAAAATATTGTCCGCCCGTTTTATCTGCAATTTTCTTTAATGTTTGTTCATCTATTTCCACAGGAGCATATTCATAACGAATCCCAAACGGAGTTGGAACAGGTGAAAGTGCTTCACCGTTTGAACCTACACCTATCGTATAAACTCTTACATTTTTAGCTTTAGCCAATTCTGCTGCTGTTTCAGGTGAAATATCTCCTGCATTATTGCTCCCATCGGTTAATAAGATTACCACTTTTGAAGGCAATGAATCATTTCTAAGTCGAGCAACTGCAGTTCCTAGCCCTGTTCCGATAGCAGTACCACCTTCCAAGGTTTCAAAATCTAATTGATCAATTTGTTCTTTTAACACATTATAGTCTAACGTGGCTGGACAAGCTGTATACGCTTCACCCGCATAGACAACTAACCCAATTCGATCTCCTTGCCTTCCATCGATGAATTGTTTTGCAACTTCTTTCGAAGCTTCCATTCTATTAGGTTCGAAATCTCTGGCCAACATAGAAACAGATAAATCCATCGCTATAATAATATCAATTCCATTTTTATAATTCTCATCGAAGTTCTCTTGTGAATTCCAATGAAATGGTTTCGCTAAAGCAAAAATGAATAATATCATTATGAAACCATATATCAGTATAATTGCCTCCCTTAGACGAATAACCCAAGATGTAGCTAAAAACTGCTGTTCTTTTTCATTTCTAGAAAATTTAACTTCTCCATGTTTATTTCGCTCTTTTTTAAACAGGAAATATATGACAATAGGAACAACCGCCAATAACCATAACCAGTTTGGAGAAAGGAAATCATATTCCCAAAACAATATGTTCCAATTAGTCAACATTTTCGAATTCTATAGGACTTGTTTCTGCTATAATTTGTTTTGCCAATACTGAGATTCTTAAAACTGAAAGTTCATCAGGCGAAGATTTTGCAAATTTCACCATGTCGGATTGAATCAAAATCTCAACGATTACTTCAATAGTTTCTTTATTCAACCCTTTTTGAGTTAATAATAACTTCGTTTCTTGGGTTGTTTTTTCTAATAAATTAACCTCATATCGAACTGCTAAATAAGAACGTAGGATAAATGACAACTCAATATAATGCTTCTTTAGTTTTCCTTTTTCCCAAAGTTTTTCTTTTTCTAAAGCATCAATTGCCATTAATGTTCGCTCTTTTAATGAGAGCACTTTTATTTTGATAGGCTTTTTCGTTACTTTTTTCCATCTGAAATAAATCCACGTCCCGAGACCAATTAAAATAATAGGAACTAACCACCACCAATTGCTTTTGAAGAAATTTTTAATTTGAATAGAAATTGGTTCGGCTGGTAATTTAGCATAGCCTTCTTTAATATCATAAATATCTTGACCTTTCATTGCCGGAACTAAATCTACCCTTATGACTTGAGCTGGAAAAATTAATTCTTTACCATTTACTGACAATTCTATTTTAGGAATTTCAAAATATCCCGAATCCCAAGCAGTAATTTTATATCCTCCAACCCAAAGTAATTCGTTCTCTTTTCCTGAAACGATCGTATCATGAAATACTTGCATTATTTCTAATTCAATCATTTCTTTCGAACCCAATTTGCTGTTTTGAATGAATCTTTTTGCTGGAATAAAAGTTGAATATGACTTAAAAGGAATTTTTTCTTTTGAATCAACTTTAATCATATAGGTCAACGAAGTTTGCTGACCAATTAGAAATTGATTTCTACCAATTAACGTTCTTCCTACCTCTTGAGAGAATATATTCCCAAGAAATAACACAACGCAATATATCAGTAACCAATTTTTCATTATCCTCTTCGTTGAAATAATTTCATTAATACCGGAATATAATCCTGTTCTGTTGAAAAAGTTGCTAAATCAATACCAGCTCTTTTAAAGTCATCTTTTATTTTTGTTTCACTTAAAACCGCCTCTTTTGTATAATAATCTTGAACTAAAACTGAATTGCTATTTACCCAAGAAGTTTTTCCTGTTTCTGCATTAAACAATTGAACTAATCCCATTTTTGGTAATTCAAATTCAGCCGGATCAAATAAGCGAATTGCAACCATATCATGTTTTTTACGACTCACTTTCATGCCTTCCATGAAATTATTGGTGTCGAAAAAATCACTAATTACAAATGCTATACTTCTCTTTTTTTGTGTATTTCTAAAAAATCTAAGCGCTTCATTCAGATTTGTCCCTTTATTTTCAGGTTTGAACTCAATTAATTCTCGAAGAATAATAAGCGTATGATTTCGTCCTTTTTCTGGAGAAATGTACTTTTCTACTTTATCTGAAACAAAGATCGCTCCTACTTTGTCATTATTACTTATAGCCGAAAAGGCTAAAACTGCAGCTATTTCTAACGCTAAATCTTTCTTTGATTTTACGGCCGAACCAAATTCACTTGAACCAGAAACATCGATAATCAACATCACTGTCAATTCACGTTCTTCTTCAAAAATCTTAACAAATGGGCTATTGAACCTCGCCGTTACATTCCAATCGATCGTTCTCACCTCATCGCCTAATTGATAATCCCTCACTTCACTAAAAGCCATACCTCTTCCTTTGAATGCCGAGTGGTATTCTCCAGAAAATACATGCTTCGTCAAACCTTTCGTTTTGATCTCAAGCTTTTGTATTTTTTTTAGTATTTCTTTCGTTTCCATTGAGTTTAACTATTCAGTTCAATCAAGGTACTTCAATTCGATTCAATATTTTTGAAACAATATCTGTTGCAGACATATTTTCTGCTTCCGCTTCATATGTTAGACCAATTCTGTGTCTCATTACATCTGGGGCAACAGCACGAATATCTTCAGGAATAACAAAAGCTCTATTTTGTAAAAATGCATATGCTTTAGCTGCCAAAGCTAAATTAATACTCGCTCTTGGAGAACAACCATAACTGATTAACGGTTCTAAAAATCCTAATCCATATTTCTCAGGAGTTCTTGTAGCATAAACTATATCAACTATATATTGCTCTACTTTCTCATCCAAATAAATCTCTTTCACCAAACCTCTAGCTCTTTCGATATCGTTAGCAGCTAAAACCTTAGAAACTTTTGTTAATCCTTCCGAACGAACATTTGAACGAATGATTAGTTTCTCCTCTTCTTTCGTTGGATAATCTAAAAACAACTTCATCATAAAACGATCAACTTGCGCTTCAGGTAATGAATACGTTCCTTCCTGTTCAATCGGGTTCATTGTTGCCAATACTAAGAATGGAGAAGGTAAATTAAATGTTTCATCACCGATTGTGATTTGACGTTCCTGCATCGCTTCCAATAAAGCACTTTGAACTTTAGCTGGAGCACGATTTATCTCATCAGCTAAAACAAAATTAGAGAAAATTGGACCTTTTTTTACATTAAAACTTTCTGTCTTTGGACTATACATTAATGTTCCTGTAACATCTGCAGGTAATAAATCTGGCGTAAATTGAATTCGACTAAAATTCACATCAATTGCTTCAGAAAGTGTTTTGATCGCTAATGTTTTTGCTAAACCTGGAACACCTTCTAACAAAACATGCCCATCCGCTAACAAAGCAATTAATAAACGCTCAACCATATTAGATTGACCTACGATTACTTTAGCAACTTCTTGTTTTAGTTGAGAAAAGATAAAATTTTCTTGTTTTATTTTTTCACTTAAAATTCGCAGCGCTTCTGCTGGATTAATTGTATTATTTAAATTCTCCGACATAGTTGTAATGAATGAACATACAAAGTTGAACAAGTTTCCTTACTAAACACTTGTAAATGCTGTTAAATAATGTTAACATTGGGCAATAATTTTTCCAAATTACACTTAAAATGAATGAAAGAAAATGCCAAGAATGTGAACAAAAATTAAAGGGTCGAAAAGACCAAAAATTCTGTTCTGATTATTGTCGAAATACTTTTAATAACCGATTAAATGAAGATTCTACGAATTATATGCGCAGAATCAATAATATTCTTCGCAAAAATCGACGCGTTTTAGCAAATCTAAATCCAAATGGAAAAAACACTGTGGATGGAATTCGCTTAGCTGAAGATGGATTTAACTTCCATTATTATACCAATGTATACAAAACACAAAAAGGGGCCATGTACTATTTTTGTTATGATCAAGGATACTTAAAAATGGACAACGACCAATATATGTTAGTTCAAAAGCAGGATTATGTCAAATAATTTTAGCTAAAAAATAACAAAGCTGATATTCGCGTTTCAAAATAAAAATTGATAAATTTACGTTCTAAATAAAAATGCAAATTGTATTTATTATGAAAAACACAAAAACTATAATTGCTTTAACGTTACTTTCGTTAATTACTTTAACAACTGTTCCAAGTTGTAAAAAGAAAGCCAATAACTCACCTATAGTTGATTCTGATGTTTCTGCAGCGAATGACAACAATATAGCCGAAGGTCATTTTAACGATGTGCAAAATATTGCAGATCAATCAGCTTCAGGGAATTTAGTATTTTATTCACCAACATATAATGGAGATCCAAAACAAAATGATGATTTTGAAAAATCAAGTTGTGCAACTATAACTCACGATTCATTATCTAATCCAAAAACAATTACAATCAATTTTGGAAATACAAATTGTGTTTGTAATGATGGGAAATCTAGAAGAGGAAAAATTCTTGTTTCATATATTGGCCATTATAGAGATAGCGCTTCTGTTCATACTATCACATTTGACAACTATTTTGTCGATAACAACCAACTTCTTGGAACAAAAACGGTTACAAACAACGGACATAACTCAAATGGAAAGACAACATTTACAATTCACGTTAATGGCCAAGTTATTAAAGCAAACAATGGAGGAACAATCACTTGGATTTCAGATAGAACAAGAGTTTGGACACAAGGTGAAAGCACTTTAACTTTTATTGATGATGAATATTCAATCACAGGAACAGGATCAGGAACTAACTCAAGTGGTAATTCATTCACAACGTTAATTACTTCACCTTTGGTAAGAGCGTTAAGTTGTCATTGGTTCAAAAGTGGAGTTATCACTGTTACTCCTTCTAACAAACCAGTTAGAACAATTGATTATGGTACTGGAACGTGTGATGCAAATGCGACTGTTACAATAAACGGAACAGCATATCCAATTATATTGAATTAAAAAACAAAAATTATATTCAAAAAAAATGGAGAAGTTCAAATTGAGCTTCTCCATTTTTTTTGGAAATCTATTTTACTATCCGTATAATTCTTGTCTAATTTTTTCATACAAAACCATACCTGTTGCAACACCAACATTTAATGAAGAAATCTCACCTTTCATCGGTATTTTTGCTTTAATATCAGCCATGTTTAAAATGTCAGAAGTTATACCATCTTCTTCAGAACCCATAACAATCGCAACTGAACCTCTTAAGTTCACTTCATACAATGGAACATTTGTTTTTTCAGTACAAGCCACAATTCTCAATCCGCATTGTTGCAAATAGAATAATGAATCTTTAATGTTATCTGACTTACAAACTGGAATTCTATTCAATGCACCTGCTGAAGTTTTAATCGCATCAGAAGTTACTTGAACAGATCCTCTTGATGGAATTACTATTGCATCCACTCCTTCACACTCAGCTGTTCTCGCTATTGCTCCGAAATTTCTAACATCTGTAATACGATCTAAAAATAAGATACAAGGCTTCTCACCTTTTTCTAATTTCTCTTCCACCAATTTTTCGATATTATGGTAAGAAATTGGAGAAACATAAGCAATTACACCTTGGTGATTATTTTGCGTTACTTTGTCCAATTTTTCTTGAGGAACGTATTGTATATAATAATTCTTTCCTGCTAATGCATCTTTTAATTCTAAAAATAAATCTTTATTGATTCCTTTTAGAATCATTACTTTATTAATTTCTCTTTCTGCTTTGATTGCTTCAATCACAGAACGAATACCAAAAATAAATTCATCAGAATCCTTTTTTTCTCTTCGCTCATATGTATTTTCACTTCCAAAACTATCTCTTTGAGTGAATTTTCTATTTGCTGAATATTCTTCTCTTTTACCGTAACCTTCTTTTCGGTTATTTCTTCTGTTTTCCATATATTCTTTGTTAGGCTTGTCTTCGATACGATTTTTACAAAATCTACTCAGACTAAAGCCTCATTGGTTGTTAATATCTAAATGCAAATTCAACCTCAACATTATCGCCAAGCGTTTTTGCTACTGGACATGCTTTACCTGCTCTGATTACTCTTTCAGCAGTTTCTCCGTCCCAATTGTTTTTTGTTAAATCTAATTCTATTACGATTTTACCGATTCTTCTAGGTTCAGCCGCCATGATTTTTTGAACATTCGCCTCAGCATGAACAAAACTGATTTCATGATTGTTACAAAAAATTCCCATGATTGTGATCATACATGAAGCATAAGCTGTCGCAACTAAGTCAGTTGGTGAAAATGCTTCTCCTTTTCCATTATTATCTATTGGAGCATCTGTTATGATTTCAGTTTGAGATTGAAGATGTGTACATTTCGTTCTTAAATCTCCTAAATATTCAACTTTTGACGTAATCATGGTAAATAAATATTGTAACTTTGTAATGAATTAATTATTACCCCAAAGGGAAACGTTACAAAAGTAGTGTTTTTTATTGTCTTTCCTTTGATTCGAGTAAATTAAGTCCATAACGAAACAACAAGCAATTATGAGTGAATTAGAAAACGAAAATTCATCTGTAAGAATAAAAAAACCGAAATGGTTACGAGTGAAATTGCCAACTGGTGAGAATTACAAAAAAGTACGTTCATTAGTTGATCAACATAAATTACATACCATTTGTGAAAGTGGAAGTTGCCCAAACATGGGAGAATGTTGGGGAGAAGGAACGGCGACTTTCATGATTTTAGGAAATATTTGTACACGTTCATGTGGTTTTTGTGGCGTTCAAACTGGTAAACCAGATGCAGTTGATGAATTTGAACCAGGAAAAGTTGCTCACTCTGTTAAAACGATGGGTGTGAAACACGCTGTAATTACTTCAGTTGATCGTGATGATTTAAAAGATGGTGGTTCTACAATTTGGGTTCAAACTGTTCGTGCTGTTCGTAACCAATCTCCAGGTACAACAATGGAAACCTTAATTCCAGATTTTGCTGGGAAATGGGAAAACTTACAAGTAATCATTGATGTTGCTCCAGAAATCGTTTCACATAATTTAGAGACAGTTCGTCGTTTGACAAAACAAGTTCGTATCCAAGCAAAATATGACAGAAGCTTAGAAGTTTTATTCCGTTTGAAAAAAGGTGGAATGAGAACGAAATCTGGCGTTATGTTAGGATTAGGCGAATCTCGTGAAGAAGTAATTGAAACAATGCAAGATTTAGCAAGTGTAGGAGTTGATATATTAACTTTAGGTCAATACTTACAACCTACTCCAAAACATTTACCAGTTGTTGAGTTTATCACTCCTGAGCAATTTGATGAATACAAAGAATTAGGTTTAAAAATGGGCTTCCGTTATGTTGAAAGTGGGCCCTTGGTAAGATCTTCTTATCATGCGGAGAAACACCTTTTTTGATGTTGGATGTTGGATTTTGAATTTTGAATTTTGAATTGGGGTAGATTTATAAATTGTACCATATGAAAAGCTTTTTTTATTTACTTTTTTTGATTGCTTTATTTTTAGCTTGTAATACAAATCAGAAAATTAACTCAAAGGAAAAAACACCTGAAAAAGTAGGTTTACTAATTCATGAATTTTCGAAAACATTCAGAGGTTTTTTCACAAATTATAAATTTGAAAAAGAAAATGGATCACTAAATTTGGTTTTAAAAGACAGTATTTTAACTGGAGATTTTGTGTTTGATTCAGATTGCAAGGGATTTAGTTTAAAGGGGAAGCTTCTTCCAAATAATAAATTTGAAATTAATGATGGGGATTTATTTTTTGAAGGGGAATTTAAAGATTCAATGCATTTTAACGGACAATGTACAGAAAAAAAAATGAAACAGTTTACTTTTGTACTTGAACAAAAAGACATCATCTTATTTAAAATAGAAACATCCCAATCTGAAATTCAAAATTCAGAGCATTTAGTGGATGGTAATAGTTCTAGGTTGACTACTAATATCACAACTGTTGTAAATGCACCAACACTAATTGAAAACAAAATTAATCAAACTTTATTGACTGCAGCTTTAAAACAAAGATTTGATTTAGATGGAAAAATTCCAAAAACAAAGAAAGAAATACAAGCTAAACTACAAGGGCAATTAAATATAGAGGAGGGTGATGGATTTGATCAAGAAATCAATGTTAGCTATTTGAAAAGATACGATGACATTGCTTGTTTTTCAGTAGGAGGTAATTTTTATGCATTCGGAACTCCTCATCCATCAGCTTCTTTAGAATTCTTTAATTTTAAATTGTCGAATGGAGAATTAATTCATTTATCCGATTTATTGAACAAAGGAGAGAAAGGTAAATTGAATAAAATCGCAGAAAAAATTCTATACAAAAATTATGGAAAAGATATGTGGGATTTTGAAAATGGAGAGTTTGAGTTAAACGATAATTTTGAAATTTCAAAAAAGGGATTGACATTTTTATTTAATCAATATGAAATAGGTCCATATGCAATTGGGATGCCTGAAATTTTTATCCCCTATTCTAAGATTAAAAAGTTATTGAAAAGCGAATCTGTTTTAAAAGAATTTGATATTGAACTTTAGTAAATTAGAAAAATTTGGAATCTGATTCCAAATTTTTAAGATAAAGTTAACTTTAACACCTATTTAAATTTCTAATTAACTTTAATCTTAACTTCATTTTTGACACATTTAGAAGTTACCTTGATATGTATTTATAAAAAATTTAAGTATGTTATTTAGTTAGAAATTCTACCTTTGTCAAAAAAAAATTAATATGAGTACTTACGATATAACAATCATTGGTTCTGGACCTGGAGGATATGTTTCGGCAATTCGTTGCGCACAGTTAGGATTTAAAACAGCTCTTATTGAAAAATACGACACATTGGGTGGTACTTGCTTGAATGTTGGTTGTATTCCATCAAAGGCTTTATTGGATTCTTCTGAACATTTTCATAATGCAAAACATAACTTTGCTGAGCATGGAATAGAAGTTTCTGGTTTAAAAGCGAACTTAGAACAAATGATCAACCGTAAGGCTGAAGTTATTTCTCAAACTTGTAATGGTATTAAATTCTTAATGGACAAAAATAAAATTGATGTTCATTATGGTTTAGGTTCTTTTGTAGATAAAAACACAGTTAAAGTTACAGACAAAGAAGGAAAAGAAACAATCTTATCTACTAAAAATGTAATTATAGCAACTGGTTCAAAACCAAATTTCTTCCCAGGAATGGAGCCAGATAAAAAACGTATTATTACTTCAACTGAAGCTTTAAAATTATCTGAAATTCCTAAAAAATTATTAGTAATTGGCGGTGGAGTTATCGGTTTAGAGTTAGGTTCTGTATACGCTCGTTTAGGTTCTGAAGTAGAAGTAATCGAATTTGCGGATTCAATTATTCCTACAATGGATAAAACATTAGGAAAAGAATTAACACGTGTATTGAAAAAAGAAGGTTTCAAATTCAATATGCAACACAAAGTTCAAAGTGTTGCTAATTTAGGTGATAAAGTAGTATTAAAAGCGTTGAACAAAAAAGACGAAGAAGTTACTTTCGAAGCTGACTATTGTTTAGTTGCTGTTGGAAGAAAAGCATATACTGAAGGTTTAGGTTTGGAAAATGTTGGTTTAACTGTAAACAACAGAGGTCAAGTTGATGTGAACGACCATTTACAAACTTCTGTTCCAAATATTTACGCAATCGGAGATGTTATTAAAGGTGCTATGTTAGCTCATAAAGCAGAAGAAGAAGGTGTTTATGTTGCTGAATTAATTGCTGGACAAAAACCACATATTAATTATGCTTTAATACCAGGGGTTGTTTATACTTGGCCTGAAGTTGCGGCTGTTGGTAAAACAGAAGAAGAATTAATTGCTGCAGGAATTGAATTCAAAGTTGGTTCTTTCCCAATCAAAGCATTAGGTAGAGCGAGAGCATCTATGGATACTGCTGGTTTAGTTAAAGTATTAGCAGATAAAAACACAGATGAAATTTTAGGTGTTCATATGGTTGCTCCTCGTGCAGCAGATTTGATTATGGAAGCAGTGACAGCAATGGAATACAGAGCATCTGCTGAAGACATTGCTCGTATTTGTCACCCACACCCAACGTATTCTGAAGCAGTAAAAGAAGCTGCATTAGATGCTACAGAAAAAAGAGCGTTACATGCTTAGAAGTTAGACCTAAAGAATCAAGTCTTTAAGACTTTATTATACTAAAAGCCGATTCAGAATTTTGAATCGGCTTTTTATTTTGCACTAGTCAATAAATTTATTTCTTCTTTAATCTTAAATTGACTTCTGATTTATTATCTTGAATTTTATTTTCATATTTCATATTTCCGAATTTATACGTTAGATTTAATCGAATCCTCCGGGTATCATTTTTTTGAATCGAATAATAATGTTGATCTGGCAAATCTGTTGTTAATGAATTGTAATCCGAATAAAAAATATCAGTAATACCAACTACAACATTTAATTTATTTTTTAAAAATCGTTTTTGAATTGCTAGATTTATAGAACTCAGTTGACCATAACACTGATATCCATCTTTATAAGGTGAGTAATAAGAAATAAAAACTTGAATTTTAAATTCTTTTGGTAATAGAATTTCATTATTAATTGTACCTTTCGCTGTAAAAACAGATGAGTTGATAGAACTATTTTCAATTTGTCCTGAATAATTCATCCAAGCCACATTACCATTAAATTGAACTTTGTAAAATGCACTAAATTGCTTTTGAATAAACAAATTATAGGAAAACAATTGTTTTAATTTGAAATTGACCACCGTATCAATCGAAACTCCTGTTGAATTTCTCATAAATGAATAGCTGTAAACAGCATCATTCAATGAAATAAAACTAAAACTATTAGTTAAAAAACCACCCGTATTCATTTCTAAGTCTAAATTATGGCTATATTGTGGTTTAATAAATGGGTTTCCTATTGAATAATTATATGTATTATTAAATGTATAAAAAGGGGATAATTGCTCATATTCTGGCCGTTCGATTCGATAGCTATAAGCCAAATGATATCCATTATTCTCATCCTTTTTATAGGTAATAGATCCCGATGGAAAAACATTAAAATAACTCCTTTTATATTGAAATCCTTTCAAATTATTAGATGTATTAATTTCCGTTTCTTCTAGTCTTAATCCAGCAGATAATCTCATTTTTTTATAATTTTTGGTGCTATTAACATATCCTGCAAAGATTTTTTCATTATAAAAAATTTGATTCGAAAATTGACCTAATTCTTGATAAGTTGAATTTATTTCATTTAATCCTAAAATCGATGAATTCGTATTATTTGAAGTACTACTTATTTTTCCTCCAACTTCAATTTTAAGATTTTCATCAATAAACTTAACTAAATCAATTTTCTGACTTAAAACATTGAAATTTAAATCATTTTTATTCTTAAAACTGTAAAATGGATTATTTTTATCTGTCGAATAATTATCATTTTTTATATTTCTTTGATCTATAAATCTCATGTAATCAATAGATAATAAGATTTGTGAACCTAATGTATCTAGGTTATAAGAATAATTCAAATTATAAGACGGTGTCTGATAAAATTCTTTATTATTTTTTGTAACATAAAGCTCATCAGGAGTATTCCCATCAAAAATCGAAGTAGTAGATTTACCAATAGAATTAATATTAACAACTCCATTATCGTAATTAAATCCAAGTAGTGATTTCCGTGAATATTCATACTGAATGCCCATTTTAAGATTAAGTGTAGAGACATATAAAACTTCTTTTCCTAATTGATAAAATGAAGTTGAATTATTAGGAATAAAATAATCTCTATTTGCCTGAATCGTAGAAATATAATTTCTATAAGAGCCCATTAAATTTGAAAAAATACTCCATTTATTGTTTTTGTAATTTATTATTAAATTACTCATTTCTCCTATACCTTTTCCATGACTCAAACTATTTGACAACGTACCATTTAATCCTTTTAATTTAGCTTTTTTAGTAACAATATTTATTAATCCCCCTGTTCCAGAAGCGTCATATTTTGCTGGCGGATTTTTTATCAATTCAATAGTTGAAATAGATTCAGCACTCATGTTACTCAATATTGTAAGCAACTGACTTGTTGGTATTTGCTGTAAACGTCCATCTATTAGAAATTGAACTCCCGATTTCCCATTTATTGATATATTATTTTGAGCATCTACAATTACACCTGGAATTTTTCTTAGTAATTCTAAAACATAATTACCACTTGCTAAAATGTCATTCTCTACATTTAATATAACTTTCCCTTCTTCAAATGAAATTGTCTTTTTAAATGTTGAAATTTTTACTTCTGATAGATTTGTGCTAACAGGATTCAATGAAATAGTCAACATTTTCTTATCTTGTTTTGAATCTACATTTAATAATTCACTCTGATAAATATCATAATTCTCTATTTTCACTCTAATAAAATAGTTTCCATTCGGAATATTTTCTAAAGTAAAATCACCATTTTCATTTGATATTGAACCTTTATACAAAATACTATCGTTTACATTATATAATCCAATTGGACAAAATGGAATAGCTGTTTTAGTTGTTTCAATAACTTTCCCTTCAATACTATTCTGACTGAAAAGAGCATACGAATAGCTAAACACGAATATTAACAATAATCGATACATAATATTAATTTAATGTTCTAGAAAATAAAAAGGTGGTTCTCAGGTTAGATTTGAATAGAGTTTATTCGTTACAGCTTGCTTCAATCAAACGTATATCAATTTCTAATTGGTTTAGATTTCTTACTATTGTTTCAAAAGGAGTAGCTGAAAAATAAATATGTTCCCAATCTGTTTTTACTTTTCTTCCATCAAATGTTCTAAATTGATTATTCAAATTAAGAATTTCAGTTTTTGATGGTGAGTAAGTTTGGTCGATAAAGCTTTTAAAGTTTTTCAACTCATTTTTTAAATTTACTAATACTTCTTTTGGTTGATCATTCTCTGGTTTTGATGAATATTCTTTAAAAAAGAAATTAGTTGATGATTGAATGTTATTGAAATTCTCTCTTAATATTTTCTCTTCAGAAAGATTTTTACCCATACGTAAATGATTTAAAAGACGCTTTTTGGTTTCTTCAATTTTTAACATCACATTCAAAACTTTTGTTTTCAACAACTTACCTTTTTCAGTAATTGGTTTTAATTTTTGCTGGTCTGAAGGAAAATTTAATGCAAAGATATTTACGTTTCTCAAATGTGTATCTGCGATTTCACTCGCCTCTTCCTTGTACTTTGCTCCATAGAGTGAGGTTAAAGTAAAAAGTAAACCACCCGCAATTAACACCATTATAGAAGATAAAATTGTATTCAATTTGGTTTCTGGATTTCTAATTCCTGAGAAGAAAAAAACAGGTAAAAACAATAAAAACAATATTGCTAAAGCCATTAACCATAAAAAATTTGCTGCTGGCCAATGTAACAATTTAAATAATATTGAAATACAAAAAAGTATCCCAAATAATACTCCAAAACCAATTACAAACTTTTCTTTTACTTCTTTTACCTCTTTCGATTTAATTAGAAAAAAGATAGGTAAAAAAATAAAACTCATAGAAACTATTGCAAATAATATAAATATCATTGCTCCAGGCAAATGCATAATCTTAAGAATAGCACCCAATACAAAGGTTATAGCGGAAAACATCCCACTTCTCAACATGACTTTTTTCATGGCATAATAATGTTTAAATGTTAATAATAAATCAGTCTCTTCTTGAATTTCTTTCAATTCCTTTTTGAAGAAACGCGGCAATACACTTCGATAGAAATCATCAAAGTTTTTGTCGGATGACATTTCATTTTCAATAACACAACAAATATGATCCAAGAGGCTTAACTGCAGTTCCTCTGTCTTGATTCCGTTACGTCTAACATCCTCCAGAATAAAATCAACTTGATCTTTACTTAACTCATACACACTCAACCCATTTTTGGTTTTAAGTCTAACAGAAATATCATTGTATCAATGAAATCTGAATACTCATTCACTTTTTCTTTGGCAATTTGCTTTCCCGTAATTGTAACCGAATAATACTTACGAATGCGATTTCCTACATTTACCACATCGGTGGATAAAATTCCTTGCGCTTCTAAAGCATGTAATGTAGGATACAATGCCCCTTCTGTCAATTGAATTTTACCTCCAGTAAGCTCTTTTACTTTCTGAGTAATCTCATAACCATACATTTTGTCACTTTCTGACAATAACTTTAAAATAATCGTTTTTAAAGTTCCTTTTATTAATTCTGATGAATACATGA